>NZ_LNDC01000108.1 GCF_001870905.1 Geitlerinema sp. PCC 9228 | reverse complement strand
AATGGGGCTAAAGCCCCACGAGGCGCTTTTCCTCCCCGCGCTAAAGCGACGGGGATTCCAAGCTACCGAAAGTTTTACTTGAGTGGGGAGGTTTGAAGAGGGGGCGTACCGAGCTCGGGTGAAAAAAATTGATACGAAATCCGACGTACATAAAGCCATACAAATGCTTATGTTGAGCCTTGCCGAAGCATAGAAGTAGTGCCGCGCTCGGTTTCAACCCCCTACAGAAAAATTGTGGTTTCCCCATCTCGGATTTGGTGCGATCGCACTTTTCCATGTAATCCCATTTCTAAAAAAACAATGATTTTCTGGAATTTTCTAATTGCCCTTTTAGGGGCGCAACGCGTAAGCGCCCCTACTAGCTCTCATGCTGGGTATGCTCAAAGACGCGGGTCTTCGTATAAAAGCAAACGCTGCCAAAGGATTTTGAGGGAAAAACGGCGTTTGGATTTCCTTGTCCCGAGGGAAGTTGAGCTCTTCGTTTTGACAGAAGGAAGGGATTGTGGTTGGTTTTCTAACTGCTGTGCTGGTTGGATAGCTTGACGCTGGCAGCGGCGTTCTTGCCATCGCAAACCAATGATGGTGGTGACGTAGCACATGTAGCCT
The DNA here is from genome assembly GCF_001870905.1 of Geitlerinema sp. PCC 9228. Taxonomy (NCBI): domain Bacteria; kingdom Bacillati; phylum Cyanobacteriota; class Cyanophyceae; order Geitlerinematales; family Geitlerinemataceae; genus Geitlerinema; species Geitlerinema sp. PCC 9228. The sequence goes on along the minus strand of NZ_LNDC01000108.1, from coordinate 31,200 downwards.
GGTTCTTCCATTTGGGTAAAAATTAAACCAAATGCCAGGGGCGTCAGGACCAAAAATCGGGAAATGTCATCAAAACAAAACCGACGCCATACTACCCACCAAATGTAAAGAATGGACGCCATACCCAACCATCCCAGATCTCCCCAAATGCCTGCCCAACCAAACAGCGGCGAAAACATACTCGATTGGTCGCCCAGCCAACTGGCACCAACGGCTTGCCAAACTTGACTGCTGGCTGGGTGTCGGGTGGACCCTAGCGGAGACAGCAAGGCGGAATAATCGCTTAACATCCAGCCGCCCAAACGTCCTACAGTATGGCCGGGTCCCAATCCCAACCAGGGATGCAACCACGATTCGTAATATTGGGGAATGACGCGAAAGGTGGCGGTTTTGAGTAAAGTGGCTTCGCCGTCGGGTCCGTAAATTTCCGGTCGCATCCAAGTGTTAAATGCTCCAAACGCGGGAACGTTTTGCATGCACCAGATGAAGGCTGCTACCAGGAAGGTGCCGCCGATGATATATTTTAAAGCTTCAAAAATATTGTCGAATTTGGTTAGCAGCAAGGCACCACCAGCGATGCCGAAGGCTAACAAAACTTGTTTGGCATCTGCCATCAGCATGTGCCAGAATGCTGCTAATGCGACGATGACCCGCCATGTGAGGGGAATTTTCTTGGCATCGGCTAAGTAATACAGACCGAAGGTGAGAGCAACGGAAGCCCCAATTACGTGACCGGCACCCTGACCGATGAAAACGCCTTTGATATTGTCGGCAAGGCCTTCTTTTAAGTGAAGGCGCAGGACGTATTGTTGCACGTAGGCAAAAGCCATGTTGCTGAAGGAGGCAAATACGAAAAAAGCCCGGAATCGTGGGAGTTTGGCTGGGGTAAGGGGTAAGGCTGCGATCGCGGTAAGGAACAGAAAATGCTCGGCGAGCATAATAAAGTTGACGGCAGCATTAATCTCTCCGGCCCCATTCAGAAGGGCGCTGGCTAGGTGGATGCCGAAAAAAATTGCCAAAGCCACCAACAATTCCCAAACCGCTGCAATTTGTTTGCGGTCTTTGGTTTTGGTTTTCACCAGCACAAACAGGAAAATCAACGGCACCAACCCCAAATGAACCAGGTTGACAATGGAGGGAAATTTCATTGCCGACAGGACCCGCGGATAAAAGATGGTGGCAAACCCAAACAGAACCAACGTGGACAGTTGGAAATACAGGGGACGCCGGGTGCTGGTGTGGCTGCTATCTGTCGCGGCGGGAAGGACGACCGAAAGGGGACGTTTGGACATATTGGCTGGCACGAAAAGCGGTTTCTACAGGCAACTGGCAAGCTGGTAAATTTCCATCAGTTTTTGATAGTTAGCGGCAGCAGTATAAAAGCGCTCAAATTCCTTTCTGGCTTCGCTACGCATAGCTTGTCGCTGTTGGGGATGAGAAATAACCCAGTCGAGTTGGGTGGCTAGATCGCTGGCATCTGCTGGTTGAAACAGCCATCCGGTGCGTTCGGAAGCCACTAATTCCGCGATCGCGCCTATATTGGATGCAATGACGGGCGTTCCTTTGGCAAAAGCTTCTATGGCTACTCGCCCAAAGGTTTCGTACCATTTGGAGGGAAAAACCAAAACCATAGCCTCACCCATCAAATCGTAGGTTTGTTGTAGGGATTGGCGTCCCAACCATTCTACGTTTTCCATTTCCCTGGCGGCTTGCTGCACTTGCCTGCTCAAAGGTCCATCGCCGACGATTTTTAGCGTCACTGGTGTTTTGAGGGATTTCCAAGCATCCAGTAAGGTATCCAGTCCCTTTTCCACCGACAGCCTGCCTACATACAAAACATATCCGCCGCTACCGCTACCGATGCCGGGGTCGGGATCGACAAAATTGGGCTTGACCAAGATTTTTTCCTCAGGTAAGCCAGCCGCAATGAATTTTTGCCGGGCAAATTCGCTGAGGGTAATAAAAACATTGACTTGAGACAGCCAAGTGCGCAAGGTCCGATGGATGGCTAGCATGGCTGCTGTAACGCCAGTGGCCGTACGGCTTTCCCGGTAGCAAGCATGTACGACGCCGGGGTAAGGAATCAATTTCCCCAAACAGTCTTCGCAAACGCCACCGTCGCGAAAAAACAATCCGTTGGGACAAATTAAGCGATAGTTTCGTAAGGTTTGTACTACGGGAACGTCCAACTGGCGGGCAGCGTAGTAAACGGAAGGCGAGATGAGAGGGAAGAAGTTTTGCACGTGAATCAAGTCGATGGGGGTTTGGGTGAGGTGTTTTTTCACGGTTTGGTAAGCGGTTGCCGACCAAATGGTGCGCAATGCCAGGGAAATGGGTGAAATTTGTCCAATGCGATCGTTGCTTTCTTCGTAAATATCGACTTGATGCCCTTGTTCGCGCAATAAGTTTTCTTCGGCGGCGCGGGATTCGTCTTCGCCGCCCCGAATTTGGTAGGTGTTGTGGATGCTAAGAATATGCATCGCTTCCAGCGTAGATCGGGTTTGATAGGAAAAATACGAACAGCTAGGGGGAAGTTTGCCCCCGGGAAAATGGCAGTTTTATGCCAAAATTATAATCAAACTTGTATCAAATGAATATGGATAGGCTCTCTTGTTTAAAAGTTCTGCACATTGTGCGATCGCAAACGGTAGGCGGTTCGACACTCAGCGCTTTGCGCCAGGCAGAGGCGGAATATTCCCTCGGCCGTCAAGTCCAGTTTTGGGGATGGTTGCACCAACAAAAAAGCGATTTTGACCGCTTGGCAGGTAACTACAATTTTCCGGTCAAGAGGGTTTCGGGAAGTCAGTTGGGTTGGGGGTTGTTGCGTACGTATTTTAACGCAAATATTTGCCATTTGGTACATTTTCATACCGGGCTAGCACGGATTTCACCGCGATTGCAAGCCCTGCGCCCGGCGATCGCGCCGCAAATTCCCGTGGTACTATCGTTGCGGGGTCCGAGTGCGTTTGAACCCCACACTACCAGTCAGTGGCGGCAAAAACAACTGGCAAACAGCGAATTTGTGGATGCGGTGATTGTACTTAGCGAACTGGAACGCCAAGTACAGCTAGAGGCTGGCATTCCTGAGGAAAAAGTATTTGTGGTTCCCAACATTATGGAACCTCCCCCGTCGGTAACCATGTCTCAGACACCTTGGCGCGATCGCTTGCATATCAGTCCCGATACGCCTATGATTTTATTCTGCGCCCGCCTCACCCCCCGCAAAAATCCCCTGGCTACCATTGCGGCTTTCCGCCAAATATTGCCTCGCTATCCCCATGCGGTTTTGGTGGTGGCAGGAACGGGAGAATTACTGGCATCCTGTCAGGAAAAAGCCCAAGATTTGCACAATTCAGTGCGTTTTTTGGGATATGTAGAGGATGTAGCTGGTTTGTATGCCGAGGCGGATGTTTTTGTGGCGGCATCTGCGGCGGAAAGTTTTGGTCGTACGGCAATGGAAGCGGCTTTAGCGAAAACACCGATGGTTTTGGGCAAAATTCGCCCTTGGATGGATTATTTTACCCACGGCTGTCACTGCGAGTTTGCCGATCCCCAAGACCCGACGGACTTGGCGACTACCACGTTACGAATTCTGGACAATCGCGAATATGGCAGCCAACTCGCAGAAAATGCTCACCAGGTGGTTTTGTCTCGCTTTGGCGAACCGGCGGCTTTAACGGCTTTATCCCAGGCTTACAAATACGCGCTATTTCCTACTAAAAATAGAGGAAAAAAATAAAATCCAACGAATTGACAGTTCGAGAAAATATGGCTACGATAAAAGCGATCGCGGCGAAGTGTCAAGCAAAAAATCTTCCCTACAAATGGCAGCTTTACAAAAACTTAAAAAACAAGGAAAAAGGCTGCTCGGTAAAACGTTCGTACGTGTCGTTGCTCTCTCGGAAGGCTATCCGAATTTACAGAAACTTCATATTTTAGATGCCCAAAGTGTGCCTACACCGGAAGCTGCGGACATGTCGTTTTACTACAAAGCTCAGCCTTTACAGGGAACCAAGTACGAAACGCCCAATTTAGATGCTGTTTTTTTAGAAAACGCTCTCTTTTACGGTGGGTATCACGCTCTGTTTTCTCCCCAGCGGGAAACAATTGCCGATACCATCAGTACGGAGACGGACCCAGAAATGTTTCTAAGTGCGTTTCTCTCTGCCAAAAAAGTAGAAACCATTTCCGGGGTTTGCAGTACGTTTCGTTCCCATCGCAACGGTTACTACCACACGCTGGTGGATAATTTACCGCGGTTGTTCTTACTGACATGCAGCCAAAAGCTAAATTTACCAGAAATTCAACTACTGTGTGCTTCTCCGTTAAGTCCAGTGGAAACGTTTTTCCTGAAGCAACTGCAACCGGATAACTGTAAAATTGTATTTGTAGAACCGGATAAATTTTATCAAACCGAACAGTTTATTTTTCTGCCATTTTTAACGCGCAAGTTTTCGGCTGGTTTGCCTGGGGCGTATTTATCCTATTTCCGCGATCGCATTTTACCCAAACGACTCAGCCGGCGCAACCAACGGATTTATATTTCCCGCATCGAAACGGAAAAAGGCAAGCAGCGTTGCGTGGAAAATGAGGAAGAATTGCTCGCTGCGATCGAACCCTACGGATTTCAACGATACGTTCTCGATACTATGTCTATTGAAGAACAAATTGAACTATTTTACGATGCGGAATCCGTCATTTCTCCCCACGGGGCAGGGTTGACAAATTTGCTCTTTAGCGATCGCGTGTGGGTCATGGAATTGTTTCCCACCCCCCAGGTCATTCCCCACTACTACTATTTATGCAAAACATTGGGACATGATTACCAGTATTGGTGTGCTGGGGAAACCGCGCGAAATAGCAATTTTTCTGTGGATGTTGCGGCGATTGTAGAGGCTTTAGAATCCCCAATTTCCAAGGGGAAAACAAATTGCTAACATACGGACTTCTGGAGATAAATAAAATGAGCGCAACTGTTAAAAAAGTCGTTCCTCCTCGCGAAGATGATTCTTTATATACACTGTTAAAAGATTGCCTGCCCAACGACCACAGCCGGCAGGTAGACTCTAAATACTACATTTACCAAGTTTTGGAGAAAAATCCCCACATTCAAGAAGTAATGGATTTGGGATGCGGACCCGGTCATTCCTTTGACGATTTTCAACAAGCTGCCCCCCAAGTTCATTGGTTGGGGTTAGATATTGAAGATTCGCCGCCGGTAAAAATGCGCACTCGCACGGATGCGGAATTTTATACCTATGATGGCATTCATATTCCTTTTGAAAGCGATCGCTTTGAACTAATATACAGCCGACAAGTCTTTGAACACGTACGCTATCCAGAAGCCGTTTTAAAAGAAATCCAACGAGTTCTCAAACCGGGTGGGTTTTTTATTGGTTCCACTTCCTATTTAGAACCCTACCATTCCTACAGTGTTTGGAACTATACGCCCTATGGATTTAAGGTTTTAGCGGAAGCAGCGGGTCTGTACCTTGAAGAAATTCGCCCCGGCATCGATGTGGTTTCTTTACTATTTAAAACCGGATTTCGCAAAGTAAAATCGTTTTTAAAACTATTTCCCGGGGATTCTCCCATCAATCAAGCCATTGATTTGTACGGACGTACCAAACACAGTTCCCCTGCCAAAATCAATGCTTTGAAATTACGCTACTGTGGTCAGTTTTGTTTCATGCTGCGCAAAAAAGGATAGAAATTTCGTTGATGGCAATAGAACAGAAAATTTATCCAATTTGTAGTAACATTGTTTATACAAAACATTTCGCTTGGACCACCGATTGATAAATATCTTCCAAAACGCGGGTTTGCTTGTCGCGGTCGAAATTGGTTTCTACGTGTTGGCGACCTTGCTGGCTAAACTTCTGCCAGAGATGGTTATCTTGCAACAACTGCAAGCTGTACTTAGCCAATCCCTCTATATCTCGTTCTGCAGTTAGGAAACCAGTTTTGCCGTGAATTACGCCTTCGGGAATGCCAGCGTGAACCGTTGCCACCACGGGGAGATTCATGGCTTGCGCTTCCAAGACCACATTGGGTAAGCCTTCAGAATCCCCTATCGAAGAGGTAACGCTTGGGGTGACCAGAACTTGGGCGCGATTCATCCACTGTTTGACAGTTTCTTGGGGTTGCATCCCGAGAAACTCGTAACGATGCAGGGTCTTTTGCGCGCGGTTTTCTAAGGGTTTTCTCAGAGGTCCATCGCCAATTATGATTAATCGTACGTCGGGGCGTTGGGTTTGAATTTCGGCAGTGGCGCGGATGAGGTATTCGCACCCCTTTTTCTCTGTGAGGCGACCGACAAACAGCAAAATTGGTTCTCGCTGGATGTGGGATTGGGGTTGGAACTGGCTAATATCGACGCCGTGGTAGTGGGGATGGATTTTGTTGCTGGGAAATCCTTGTGCTTCCAGTTTGGTTTTGATGAATTGGGAAACCGTGAGAAATAGGGTGGTTTGTTGTTTTAAGGTTTCCCGACGTTGAAAGTAAAGCCAGTGGTTGAGGGAGGTCAAGCGAGAAGAAGCGGCGGTGAGGGTGGCATCGGCACCACGATAGTGGACGATAAGGGGGATTTGTAGCGATCGCGCCCAGGGCAAAACTAAGACGCCACTCAGTCCAAATTGGGCATGAATCAGGGCAGGATGGAGATTTTGGATTTGCTGGTATATCCTAGGGGCAGACCCAGTCAATTTAAACCAAGTTTCCTGGAGTTTGCCAGTGGCGGTTCCCGGGTTGACCACCAAAGTGCGATCGCGCGGCAGTTCCAAACCCGGTACCAAACGCGATCCCACATAATAAGCAGTAAATGTTTTCAGGGTTTCCCCTTGCGCGCGAATAAACGTTTGCGAAGCCGGTAGCAGCAAGCTATTGAAAATAATAACATTCATACTTGAAGAAGACTCCCTTTTGCCTTTGGCAAGAAAAATTTAAGTTTTTGGTTGCTTATTTCCCCTTTGATTTGCTATTCATAAAATAAATTTTAGAAAAACAGTTCGGAAAACGCCTGCGATCCCCTCTCCACCGCAATTATTACTGGCGACTAGCCGATTTTTGCACCATTTTTCGCGTTTTCGGCGATAGCACTTGCCCCCAAATTTTTGGAAAAGCGTAACCAGGATTGCAAACGATCGCAAGTCCTAAGTGAAAAACAGCCGAGAGATAGTTTGCTTCTCCTACCAGCAATCCCGCCTTGCGATAGTAGAAAATTCCCAGGGTTTCCAAATATTTTGCTGCCCGTTCGACAGCGGGCCTCTGCTGGCGCTGTTGCAGATATTCTTCCAAAGTTAAATCTTTGCCAGCCAAACGTGCCAAATGGCGGTGTCTGACATAACGCATAGCTTGCCGTTGTAAAAAAAAGCGCTGCATGGAGATGCTTTGCATGTGAATTCGATAAAGCAGCAAAGGGTCCGGTAGTGCCAAAATGGGACCGTACGCCGCCATGCGGTCCAGCAGATCCAAATCGTGACCGGCGAGGGTATGGGGGTCGTAGCCACCCACTTTCAAGGCAATTTCTCTTTTTAAGAGCACCGTAGGATTGTTTAAGTTGACAACATGACCAGCTTGGCGCATTTCGTAAAATTGTTTTTCTGTTTCCGGACCCAAATGGGAAAGGCTGAGAATTTTGCCGGCAGCATTGATGTGATGGAAAGCCGATCCCCAAGCCACCACGTGGGGCTTTTCTTGGGCAGCCTGGATTTGTTTTTCAAAACGCTGGGGCAGGGCAATATCGTCCGCATCCATCACCGCAATCCAAGGATATTGGGCGGCTTGTATGCCCAAGTTACGGGCGCGACTGGCCCCTCCATGTTCGGCTTGAATGATGCGAATGCGGCTATCTTGGGCGGCATATGTCCGCAAGATTTCTCGTGTATTGTCGGTGGAACCATCATCAATGGCAATGAGTTCCCAGTGGGGATAGGTTTGGGCAATGATGCTTTCAATAGCTTCTCCCACAAAGCGAGAAGCATTGTACGTAGCCATAACGACGCTAATCACGGACACCTCCTGGCATGGATAGCAGATCGAACTTTTGGTGGTTGGTCGCTAAAGTCTGATATAAAGAAGCGATCGCGCCCCCTTTAATCTCCCAAGCAAAAGCCGTTTGCACGTGGTTTCTTCCCAACCGTCCCATCAACGTTACCTGTTCGGGATGGGTCGCCAAGTGAGTCATGGCGTGGGCGAGATCGGTAACCACTTGGTAGGGATGCTCTACAACAACTTTAAACCCAGCCCCGCGCGAAACCAAAATCGCCGGTCCTCCCCAATCCAAGCAAATCACCGGACAAGCCACCGCCATCGCCTCCAGACAAACCAATCCCCCTGACTCGTGCAAGCTAGGATGCACCAACGCCCAACTTCCCGCCACATGCTGCCAGGTATCTTCCCGGGAAAGGGCCCCCAAAAACTTCACCTGCCGGGCAATCCCCAAAGATTGGGCCAGGTTTTGTAAAGCCTGGCGCTGGGGTCCGTCGCCAACAATCCAATATTCGGCATCGGCTGGTAAATCGGCTTCGGCAAACGCTTGCAATCCCAAGTGAAATCCCTTCCAATGCAGCAACCGACCTGCACTTACAAACCGTACGTTTGGAGATAAATTGCCGGTGAGTTCCCCCAGTTGAGCAATCTCCGCCGTTGAAATGCCCAGTTGGGATTGTACTTCCACACGCTTCGCCCCCAGCTGCCGCAATTTTTGCGCTGTTTCCTCCGTAGTTGCCCGGGCCAAAACGCTGCGGCGGGCAGTTATACGGACAAACGGATCTGCCGCTGCCAACATCCGGGCTACATTGCGCGCAAATTCGTAGGTGCGCCCCCGCCAGGAGAAACTGCTGTGAAAGCTTTGAGGCGTCGATTCGCCACCTCCCACCGGACCCCAGAGAAAGGGCACCGGCAGCAGCGACAGAAAACTGGGGGACCAATATTTCACGTAAGTCACGTGATGGATGAGGTCGAAGCCAATCTCGCGATGCAGTGGTTTGGCTTGCTGGTAGGCGGCAATTTGCCAGAGGTAGTAGTGTAGCTGCACGGCTCGTTGTTGGTGGTTGAGCTTTTCCAACCAAGCCGGCAGCGAACAGGCAATTACCTGTAAGTTGGGGATGGGATTGGCGCTACAGGCATTGGTAATGGCTTCCACGTTGTTGGCACGGGTCAGCAGCCAAACTTGGTGGTATTTGGCCACTTCTCGCACCACATGCCAGCCAACGCCCGGTTCCGACCCTTTTCCAGGGCGGCAGGAATACGCCGATAGCAGTACTTTCAGGGAACTCACGCAACTTCCTCCCGATCGCGATAGGAAATGGTATGGTTGTTCGTATCGCCAAGTACGAAATGGGTCACGTCTTGGAGAAATTCAGCGGCCGCTTGGGGGGTGTATTGCGCCATCACTTGCTGGGATTTGTTTCCCATCATAGCCGCAAGTTCGCGATTTTGGATGAAATTGGCCATAAGACTGGCAAGTTGCTGGGGATGGTAGGGGTCAAAGCGATAGCCGTTTTCGCCGTCAGTTACCAGTTCGCAGGCACCGGCATATTGGGAGACCAGCACCGCTTTGCCCACAGCCATAGCTTCTAGAACCACCATGCCCCAGGTATCTTCTAAGGTGGGTAAGACCAAAACATCGGCACAGTGAAAATACGGACCCAATTCCTGGTAGGGAACCTTGCCCACCCAGCGGACCTGCCCGTCGAGACCGTGGTTGTTGGTGAACGTTTCCAAGTCCCCTCGCTGTTCCCCATCGCCAACAATGAGGAGCGTATAGTCGCGATATCCCTGCTGTTGCAGTTGGCTGCAGGCTTGCAGGAGGAAGTTCAGCCCTTTGCGGGGAATGAGGCCGCCGACAAAGAGAAAAACCGGGGCAGAGGTTTCTAGGGGCAAGTTGGCCTTGGTGAAAGACTGGGTGCCGGGGACTTCGTAGGGATGCAAAAAAACCCGTTCCGGTGGGGTTTGCAGAACATCAATTAGATAGTCTTTGCCAGCTTGGCTGTTGGTAATGCAGGCATGGGCCGCTCGCACCATGGCACGACGCAACGCCAGCCGCACAGGGGCGTTGCGGTAATCCACGCTAGGGGAACTGCCTTCGTAGGCAATCACCGTGCGCCATTGCCCCCAAGGTTGGCACAGCAAGGCGAGTAGGGTCCACATGCCGAAGGAATTGCTAAATACGACTTGGGGGCGAAATTGTAGCAGGCGTTTGACAATTCCTAGGGGTAGGTAGGTAAAGCTGGGGCGGTAGCCGGTGACCTGGGACTTCAGGGAAATGACCTGACGTTTGCCTACCACTTCTACGGCAAAGGTGTTTTCAAATCCCGGGGCGTACCCGCGCCAGTTGGCGGCAAAGGCGGTGGTTTGTCCGAACCGTTTGGTGAAAGCACTGAGGGTGGGATGCCAATAATAGAAGGCTGAGGTTAGCAGCCAGGCAATGCGGAGATGGGTGTTCGATCCAGACATGGGGTTCGATGGCATAAGGAGTTGCTCGATAAACAAAATGGCAGCACCGAACCCACCATGGGGTCCGGTGGGGAATCAGAAAAGTCTAGATACCGCTGTAGTACGCTGGCAGACCGTCAAGGGTTCGGGTAACGCCGTCGCGGGTTTCTTCCACGCCGATGGTTACCGAGTCACCGCTGAAGGAACGGTAGCTGGTACTAACCAAACTGAGGGAGGACTCGTTGTTGACAAAGGCTGGGATGTTGCCAAAGTCGCCATTGAGCAGGAAGGCACCAATGAGTTCCGTTTGTCCGCCGTTGGTGGTTTCGACGATGATGCCTTCGTCTTCGGTTTTGTACCCGAGAATCCATAGGTTGCCGCCGTCGTTGAGGATGCGCGGCGAGGAGGTGGTTTCGGGGTTGATTTGCCGCATCCAGACATCTTGGTTGGTCAGGGTCCAAGGTCCGCCGCTGACATCTTCCACGAACAAGTCGCCGGTGCCTGGGGCGGTATTTTCGTAGGCATTGATAATAGAATGGGCTAAGACCATCGTGCGATCGCTATCGTGGACGAAGGTAATGCTACCGGCATCCAGACGTTCCACCACCACTGTAGAAGGTGTCCCATCTGCCAAACGGATGCTGCCAGTGAGGTTGCTGCTTTGCAAATCCGCCTCCGTTCCCAGAAAGCGTTGCACGTTGCCCCGCAACTCTACTGTGCCATCCAAATTCCACACACCATTGGGTAGATAAACCGTACTGGCACCAGAATCAATGGCTGCTTGAATGGCATCGGTATCGTCAATACCGTCGTCAGGCGTACCGCCGAATTCCAGCGGACTCGCCCAATCTGCTAAATCATCCCAAGGAACATCGGGGGTTTCGACAACCGGCAAATTCAGCATGGTTCCCGGCGTTTCAAATAAACTTGCAAACTCGCCGCGGGCAATCCATTCCGCCACCAACCCATCTGGCTGCGACTCGTTGCCCCGACCCTTGTCATCTTGCAGAATGGCCAAATCGTATCCCGCCGTTTCCACGTTGCGGACGTACATGCCTTTTTGGTTCCAAATCCCCGGTTCCCCAGCCGCTTCGCCCACGCCTAGGAGATTGGCATCCAAAAGGGTAAACTCGCTTCCCCCATCTGGCTGGTTCCAAACCGCCGTTACCTCATTGATGCTTTGCAAGTTGCGGACGTAGACGCTTTGGTTGAAATTCGTCCATCCGTACTGGTTTTGCCCTTCCAGACGCACGTTTTCCAAAGTCTGGCTGGCGGTGGGGTTCAACGTGCGAATGCCCACATCAAAGCCAATGATATGAACGTTGCTAACCAACAAAGGTCCGTTTTCATCCGGTGCCAAGTCCAACCCAATGTTGCCCTGACCGTCGGCAGAGACAATTTTAACATCGCTGAGGGTGCCTTGGTTGTTAGCCATGAAGCTGATGCCGGTGGCTTCGGGGTTGCCGCTGCCAATGTCTACGGTGAGGTTGCGGATGCTGTTGCGGAAACGCTGGGCGGGTGGGGTACCGGTGAAGATGACGGATTGGTCGAAGTCGAGATTGTCTTCGAGTTTAAGAATGGTTTCGTCGCGATTTTGTCCTTGCAGGATATTGCGTTTTTGCGTGTCGGCAAAGGTAAGCTGGTCGCTGATGTTGTACACGCCGTTGCTGAAGTAAATGATGTGGTTGCCGGAGGGATGGTCGTCCAAAGCAGCTTGAATGGCGGCGGTATCGTCTACGCCGTCGTCAGGAATGGCACCGTAATCGCGAACATCTACCACACCAGCATCGTTGGGAAAGACCACGTTTTGGGAACTTTCTGGCAGGGGAATGTCGTTTTCTACTACGACCAGGGTAGCGGTGTCTTGGCTACCTAGGGTGCTGCCACCAGTGGGTGCGGTGAGGGCAAGCTGGAGCGTTTCGTTGCCTTCTTCTAAGGCATCGTCCACTAAGGGAATGGCAACGCTGGTGGCGGTTTCGCCGTCGGCGAGGGAAACTTCGATGTTATTGCTATTGTAATCTTCGGGGCTGGCGGTTCCGCCTGTCAGTTCGAGGGTAGCACTGACATCCCCCTGGCTGCCGTTTTCCCGTACCACCACCACTTCAGCGATGGGAGTACCATCTTCGCGCACGGCAAAGTTCGCATGCTGGAAGGCGAGTTCTCCCGGACCCACGGCTGTTTCGGTGATGGCGGTGAGGGAACCGGTCCCTCCGATGGCGAGGTAGGTGACTTCTTCGTTGGTGTGACCGGTTTCTGAGTCGCGGCTGGTATCTTCTTCGATTTTGATGTCTACGCTGCTGTTGGTGAGGTTGTTGTACCGCAGACCGGAGGAATCAGCACCGTCGAAACTGGCCAAAGAGGCGAGGAACTGCGGGGCGTTGCTGAAGGTAGAACCAAAGTCTATGGTAAACCAATCTTCCGTTACGCGATCGCCCGTTTTGCCCACCACCAGAGAGCGACCATCCCAATTGCCAGTCCCCTCTTCCATCGCCAGCCAGCCGATGGTTTCTGTCGTATGACCGGATGTCGCCAAGGCTTCCTCTTCTTCCATAGCTAGCTGGAAGCTACTAGCGGTAGTATTTTGCTGGCGGGTGCGTACGAAGTCCGGTCCGTTAAAAGTTTGCACCTGGCTAAAGACCGCAGGCGCATCGCTAAACTCTTGGGAGAGAGAAACCGTTTCCCAACCGTCGGATTGCACCAGATTATCGCTTTGCAGCGAACCCACTTCCAGCAAGGTGCCATCGCTGAGTTCCCAGCTACCGGCTTCTAGCACCAAGTAGCTAAAGGTTTCTTCAGTATGGATGCCATCTTCATTGCTGGGTTCTTGGATTTTGACCGTGAAGCTGTCGCCGTTTACCTGTTCAATGCGTACGGTGGCTGGTTCGGATTCATTGTAGGAGAGGGGTTGGGCAAAAACCACCGGGTTCTGATAGATATTATCCAGGGAAATGATTTGGCTGCTTTCGGTTAGTCCGGTAAAAGTACCAACTTCGCCCACAATTTGGTTGCTGACATCTATCTCCCTAACATTGACCTCAAAGCTTCCCAGGTCCGCATCCACGAAAAAATTACCGCTGGTATCGCTCACTTCAGCTCTCACTGGCACCACTTGGTACGTGCCGCTTTCTTGCAAATCCCAAGTTCCTCCCGGTGCGGCCAATTCGTAGGTAGCCGTCCGCGGTGTGCCGTTGCTGCTGTTGTCTACGCCAACCAAAGTGGCGGTGGTTTCGCTACCGTCGGGAGCAACAATACGCAGGTCGTTGTCGTCGATGCTGGAGACATCAACACCCACGTTGTCTTCGTAGGTAACGGTAAATTCGTAGCTGCTGTCGCTGCTTGTGAAGGTGTTGAAAGTAGGTGCGTTGAGGGTAGCTGTGGGAGCTGCCGTATCGTCGATGTCTTCTACTGCGGTTAGCAAACCACCCGTGGCAAAGGCGATGAAGTTCACCACTTCTGCGGTGTGACTGGTTTCGGCATCGGCACTGGTTTCTTCTTCAATTTTAATCTCGACGCTGTTGCTGCTGAGGTGGTTATATCGCAATCCCGACGGGTCGCTACCGTTGTAAGAAGCTATAGAAGCCAAAAAGGGTTGGGTGTTTGTTTCCGATTCTTCGTCTCCCGCGCCCAACAAACCACCAAAATCAATGGTGTACCAATCATCGGTGACTGCGGTACCGGTCGTATCTGCTAGGTAGGCATTGCCGTCAATCTCTCCATTTCCCGCAGATACAGCCATCCATCCTAAGGTCTCTTGGGTATGGCCGCTATTTTCCAATGCCTCTTCTTCTTCCATGGTTACCTGAAAGGCACTAGCGGTGGCATTTTGCTGGCGAGTACGCACGAAATCCCTGCCGTTGTCAGTTTGCACTTGGCTAAACACCAACGGCGTCTCGGCAAAATCTTGCCTCAGGGAGACGGTTTCCCATCCCTCGGTAGCCAGGAGGTTGCTGTCGAGGCTTCCCACTTCCAATAGGTTGCCATTTTCCAATTCCCAGGTTCCAGCTTCTACGACCAAGTAACCAAAGGATTCTTCGATATGGCCGCCATCTTCGTAGTTGGGTTCTTGGACAAACGCATCGAAACTATCGCTTTGTATGTCTGCAATGCGAACGGTTGCCGGGTCGCCACCAAAATACGATAAAGGCTGGGCAAAGACAACGGGATTTTCGTAGCTGTGGTTGAGGGAGATGGTTTGCAGGGAATGGGTCAGACCGGCGAAGACGCCAATTTCCCCAATCACTTTTGTGGTGGTAGCGAGCAAACCGTTAAAGTTGCTTAAAGCACGGCTGTTAAATGGCAAGTCTGTTTCAACGATCCCTGTAGTTTTTTCTAGATTCCAGTCGCCGCCTAACGCCTCGGCACCAGTTAAGTCAGTGGAAGCCGCTACATCAGCACCGGTTTGTGCTGCTAGTTGCTCTACCAACTCGCTGCCGGCTTGGGTTGCTGCGATATTGCAACCGTACAAGAGAATATCGGCTGTATCGCTGAGGGCATCCGACCAAGCTTGCAGGGTTTCCCGGTAGTTGGTTAGTGTATCCAGGCTGAGGGTGGCGGACCCCAACTGCAGGCGATTGGCGTCGCCGTGGGAAACAATATGTATGCTTTCAATGTCCTGATACGCAGTCAATGTTTCGCGAATTTGTTCGATACCGTCTTGCTGGGAATTTAGGAGAATGGCTTGGCTGGTGGGGGCAAGATCGGTTAAAAATGGTTCGTAGTGGGAAATCCGCGAGTCAACGAAAACCAGGCTCTCTGGATGAACAGGGGAAGCCAGGTCGTTGGCTGGTGCGGAAAAAGATGTCAATTGTGTAAGATTGATAGCTTCCATAACGAGCTGTATTCTCCAAAGCTGGTTCAGGCGAGCAGATTCGGGCTGCGAACGAGATTGAGGATTGCATTTGCCGTTGTTGATCCCTACACTCAGTCACCAGCTACCCCGGCAGAGCAGCTTGAGTCGGTGCAACTGCTACAATTTACAGCGATTCAGGAAAATCTCTGATTTTGAACCTTTATCGTAGCAATTCCTACGTGCTAATACTGAAATAAGGCGGCAAACTTTACCCAATCTTTAAATAATAAACCGGTACAGTCAAAGAGAAGGTTAAGATTGATACTGGTTTTGGTTACGCTGCAAACCGAAATGGCTCAACTATGGAAAGATACTCGATTTTCCAAAAGAATCCGGATAGGTATTGACACCTCAATGAAAAGATGTTACTTATAAATAGAATTCCATAGGGCGTCACATACGTTCTGCGCGAACAAGCGGCAAGCCATTCTCAAGAATTTGATTCAAATCAAAACTGGGCAAAACAAGCAAATTTGGTACGGAATTTTGAGAATTGAATTGTAGGGAATCGTATCGCTGGAACCCTGCGGCAATGCACCGTATAGCGCCTCTAAGTTTCAATTTATTTGATAGATAGAATGTTTTGCTCAGTTGCAGATATTGCTTCTGCAAGAAAATAACTGGCAAGCAGCCGTAACTCAGATGGTGGGGTGAGCCATGCCTCCCTACAAAAAAGTTTTTTATTCTACTTCACCTACCTGATTTTTGACTAAATTTATGGAGACTTTTATGGATAATTTTGGAGTTGTTATCGCCTGCTGCCAAAAAGACTACAATTTTGCCAAAGGGTGCTGTGCTAGCGTCAGATATTTTCTCGGGGATGTACCGATTTGTTTGATTGTAGACGGTCGTTTTTCGACCCAGAAGCTACAGGAAACTTATCAAGTTACTGTCATCAACCAAGAACAAGTTCGGCATCCAGAATTAAGGAAAAAAAGTTTTGGTTTTGGTCTGACCAAAATGGTTGCCTTCTGGGAAAGTCCTTGGGAATATTTTTTATTTTTAGATGCGGATACGGTTGTTTGGGGAGATATTCTGCAATATAAAGACTTTGAAAGTTACGATTTGCTGGTGGATTATCCTGCGGAAAAGAATATTTCCCACAGCAAAATCAATCAGGAATTTATCGATATTGCTGAATTTCAGAAACATTTTCCCGAATTTCCTTGGCAGAAGATGCCTTTTTGGGTAACGGGTGTATTTTTTGCCAAGCGAGGGATTTTCGATCTGGATGAATATTTGGATTTACTAAAATTTAGCGATCGCTACCCGGATGTTTTTAAATATGGCGAACAAGGCATGCTTAATTTTATGGCTTGCCGTGCTGCTGCAGCTGGCAGAATACGGTTAAAAACCCATCCAATTCAAACCCTGGTTTTGTATTATTCCAGAGAATTTATGCAGCAAAATTTTTCCACCAATGAAAGCGGACCAGTTTACAATGTCCATTCCCAACCAAGCGTCATTCACTGGGCAGGTGCCAAACCATTTTTTATCAACTCCGATTTTTACTACAACCTACCCATGAATTTTTTTCGGGAAAAATTTCTTTTAGATGGCTGGAATTTATCTGGAAATTTAGCTCAATCAAGCCTTTTGTGGGAAGATTTTTACTGCTACCGCCCCAAACAGAAATTTGTCAGAAAACTCTTGCAGCGTTCTTTTCATTTTGAGTATAAATTAGTACGGTAGGGTGGGAATTCCCACCCGAACCTTTTATTACTTCAAAGAAACATTGCTATCCCAAAAAATTCGCATTCCTTCTTGCGACCAAGCTTGCGTGTATTTTCTTTGGTTTTCAGTCAATTCGCTTTGTTGGGCAGCATCCGAGTCGTAGGCAAAAATGGCACAAGGTGTAAAGGTTTCCTTTTGAAAAACGGCACCTACTGAGGTTTTATTAGAAACGTTTACATGCTTAATTCGTACGGGATTGCCACCAATTTCTTCTCCCAACAGCATCCAGAGAGGATATTCCCAGGTATCGCCACCGATGGATAAACCAATTTGCGAACAACTTTGGGAACGCAGCCAGTCTGTTGCTGCTGTATAAGGTTGCTGCAAATCGGGTCGATTGATAAAGTAAAGGTCGCGGCGGCTTTGATTAAAAATATTAACAACTTGGTCGGTTTCGACAATTTGGCTGTTGGCGATTAACGGTCGCGATTCGTTGAAAAATACCCACAGCAAAGACGAAACAAATAGCAAACCGGCGAGGCTATTGGCAAGGAGACGGCGTTGGATAAGATTGCCAAAAACTGTACCCACAAATGCCGCAGCCAGTACGAAAACAGAAAGGTGCAAGCGACTCCGCCAAGGCGACCAAATAATTAAGGCACAGAAGAGCAAAAATCCGGCGGCAACAGCGAGAAAATAAACGCCGAGAAAATATCGCTGGCGGGGTTGCATTTGGCGGTATTTTCCTAGAAAATAACCGAGGGCGAGGAAAGTTAAGAGTAAATGAAGACCGTTGCCTGCCAAATCTTCGTGGTTGATCAGACTGTGCAAGCCAAAATTTTGTCCGGGGGGTGAGGTAATGCTGGGTTCTTCGGCACTAATTCCCAAAACTACTTGGTGAAATTGTTCGATTGCGTTGATGAGAATTTGGTTAATCGAAGGAACGGGGGTGCTAATGTGCAATGCTAAATTGCGGATAATTCCCGAAATAAAAAATACGAGGTTAAACCCGCCAGCTTGTTGGTTGGTAGAAGGTCCCAAAATAGAACCAAACCAGATATAATTTCTGATATAATAAGCTGCGTTGAGTGCCAATGCGATCGCGCCTACTCCGATGATGGGTTGCCACAAACGCCAGCGTAGTTGCCACAAACCACTAATTCCCAACCAAATGCAGAAAGGAAAAACGTACAAATAGGCGGTACCTTTGGTTAAAATGGCTAATCCCAAACTTGCCCCTAAATACGGAACGTAGGTGAGGGTGCATTGTTCTTGTAGGGTTTTTAATGTAAAATAGGCAAAACAGACTACCCAAAAAGCAATTATATAATCGGTTTGGGTGCTGGAACCTTGTAAAATACCAATGGGTAAAGTAGCGCAAATCAATGCTGCTAAAATTTGCCCGCGTATATCTGCTCCTAACTGTTTGGCAATGAGAGAAACCCCAATAATACTGCCTACCATTGCCAACCATTGCGGGATATTAAACAGGCGATCGCTATCGGTTAAAATTTGTAAATGCGCGATCGCATAGCTTCCCCATGGACCGGAGTACAATTGTCGGGGAATATTGGTTTGATAGTGGTCCACACTTTGGTTTTGAATCCAATGCAATACCCTCCCCAAATGATAGGTCATGGAATCCCAATTGTTGGGCGGTGAAATGAAAGCGATCGCGCCTACTGTTGCCACGATAAAAACAATACACCAAACCCAAACATTCCGCCAAATATGAATAGCATGTTCCTGGGATTGTTCTTGCGTTTCTTTAAAAGATTTCTGTTGCCAAACCAACAAACTCATGATACCAACACTTGCTCCCCAAAACAAAGCCAACCCGGATAGAGAAAACCCAGGCAGCAACCAAGCAAGTATCCAACCAATAGTAACAAAAAAGAGGCTCCATAAAAAGGAAATCCAAGTGCAATCTTGAAAACCGTTCCCCCAACAAAATGTCAAACCAGACGGTTCAAAACCTTGGAAAAGACTGAGAATTTCCGTAAATGCTGTCAGTAAAATCCCCCAAATTAAGGCAGCAGCCATCATGGCATGACGACTTTCGTGACCTTTTCGGCGCAGCCAAACAAACAGCAAAACCAACGTTACAATCGGCAAAACAACCAACATAACCCTTCCTCATTATTTTTCGCTATTGTTTTTGAAACTGCCAAAGCTTGGTTTCGGCATTTTCATATACCAAATTTTTGCTTATGGCGGCATTTTCTGCAGTTTGGGGAATATCAATTATCGAAAAAACATCGCTATATTCGTCCATATTCTCTATAGGAAGTTCCGGTTCTTCGACAATATAAATAGTTGTGCGATCGCTTATCATATAACTAAGAATCATCAGCGCTTTGCCGCGATAGTTGCCGATGAAAAGAGGTTTTTCCGATTGGTTGACCATCGCCGCTACTTCCACCATTTTGGCGTCGAGACCCTTGTTCCACCAGGAGTTAGCTGGGGAAATCAAAACGCAAGAAAGCACCCCAGCGGATAGGAAAACTGCCAATCCCCCTTGCCAAATTTGGCGGTAATGGTTTTGCCAGTCGGTTATTTTTACTGTAAATAAATAGGTAACCGCAAGTTGAACGCCAATAAAAAAGGGAAACAGATAGCGGGGAATTTCCGAACGGTCTCCGCCTTGGAAAACATCGGGAATAATAAGGGCGAAAGGCGTAATGCTGACCAACAGAAACACCAAAAAAGGTGCGTGGGGGGCTTCTTCTGCAGTGGAACCATGGAATTGATTGCGGTTCTTCCACCAACGCCACAGCAAAAATGCGATCGCGTATAATGCAAATAAAGCCACCAACGGCGCTATGTAACGAGCTAAGTGCAAATCCGGAAAGTTAGCGTTGGGATAGTAAGGTCCGTAACTAAAATCCGCAAACAAACGATAAAAATGCACCACCCAGGTGCGAATCAAACCGGGAATGTATACAGTATCGTTGGTAAAAGCCGTAGGTGGGTCGATGCTTTGGCGAACAATAGAAGTAACAATCACCGCCAGCCAAGGACCAAAAAGCGCAATTCCCCCAAGGGAGGCTAAGCCATACGCCAGCAACTGGCGGGTAAAGCGAAACCGTTCCCGTACCAACGTATAAATGGCATGTCCCAACGCCACAAACACGTAAAATAGATGGGCGTACAATCCCAAAGCAACTGTGACTGCATAAATTCCCCAACCACGAACGGAGGGTTTGCGCAAAGCATGCAATAAAGCCGCACTGGAGAGCAAAATCGCTACCCCCCACAGGGTATACTGTCGCGCTTCTTGGGCGTATATCAGGTACATGGGGGAAACCGCCACCAATCCCATGGCAATCCATTTAGCGGGAGAAGTTTTGCCAAATAATTCCTGTGCCAGCCAATACATGGCGGGAAAGGCAAACAAGCTAATAACCGCTGACAAACTGCGAATGGCAGCGACGGAGTTACCAAACAATTGCACCCAAAACCGCGCTAGGAGAAAATACAGAGGGGGGTGTTCCGGTCGGGTAGCCAAGGCTTGCATGGCATCGCTGAGGTTGCGATCGCTACTGACGCGCTGGTATCGTAAAAAATCGTCGGGGGTGAGAAATCGAGCATCGCGATCGTTACTGCGGACGCGCTCCAACATATCAGCTTCCATCATATCGCGGGTGTAGCCGGAAATTCGCAAAGAAGTGGAGGTTTCGTCCAGCCAGTAGACTTTTTTATCTAAATTCACCAAGCGGAAGAAAATCCCCAACACCAGCAAAACCACGACCAACAGTCGCAATCCAGCGAGCAAGCGTTCTTGGGCAGTAGCTGGGGATTTGGTAGATAACAAGCGCACATTCATCCGACAGTCTCCAAGTATGGTCTATGGTTGCAGGTGGGATGTAGCTGGTATAGCTAGGCGTTGAAAGATGGTTTGGGCAAATTTTTCGGCAGCATTTTGTTCGGCAAAAGCTCTCATGGAAGCGCGATCGCACCATTGCTCCGTATCACTACTGAGAAACTGTGCCAACCCCTTCGCGATCGCTGCCGGTGATGTGGAATCCACGCACAATCCCAAACGGTGGCGACGCACCAACTCTCCCATCAAACCGTAATCGGAACTGAGAATGGGTTTTTCAGCAGCCGCAGCCAGCAATAAAATCCCGCTCATCCCCACATGCCTTTGATAGGGCGCAAGCACCACATCAGCAATTTGAAAATAGGCATCAACCTGTTCGTCGGGGATAAACTCGTACTGCTGAATCGCCTGCAACGGCTTGATTTGGCAGATATCGCTCAAGCGGGATTCAATTTTGCTCGCCAGGCGGGATTCCCCCACCAAACACAAGCACATCTGCTGGCAAAGCTGGGAACTCTGCTGGCGAAAGGCTTCTAGCAGTTGAAAGACCCCCTTGCGTTCCGTTAAAGCACCAAACAGCAAAAACACGCGGCGATGGGGTTCGATTCCCAAACGTTGTCGCAAGGTGGCTACCTGGCTGGGAGAAACGGAGTTGGCAGTCACGGGATCGGGAAGGGCAACCGCTTTTGGGGGTGAATAGCGTTGGTTGAGCTTTTCCACCGCAAACGGATCCAAACAAAACAAAGTATGCAATTGCGGTTTCCGAAGCATCCGCGACAGAAAGAACTTCTCCCGCCGCTGCCACCAACGTTCCTTCCAGGTGGGGGGGTTACCGTGCAAATCTGGATAGTGAAACGTGGGACGAAAATAAATACCAGAAACCATGCAGGGAGCGGGTTTGGCAAAAATAAATGGGAATTGGTAAGTATCGAAATACAACAGCAGACAGTGGGTAATTGCCAACTCACGTGCGTATTTGCACAGAAGCTCCCATTCTTGGACCCCCCGCCAAGCGCGCTGTCGGGCGGATTTTCTCCCAGGTAAGGCAGCGGCTTCCGATGGGGTAATGGCGACAAAACGAATATCTGACTGCCGGTCTGCCAGTGCCACCACGTCGGCATGTTCTGTCAAAAACCGCGGCGAAACCAAAATATGCAGGCTCTCCCCTTGGGGTTGTTGCTGCCAGTAACGAATTAGGTACTTAATATAGTTGGGATGGTGGCCGCGAACTGAAAGGTCAAACAGCAAAATCCGCGTTGGTTGGCTGTCTGCAGATGCCGTTTTTCCTTGATGGGTGTGGGTCTGGGTATTTCCATCAATAGCATCATCTCTAGCTGTTGGTTTGAGTTTCATGGTATCCAAGCAAAATCCCCACAAATGCTAGTGCGATCGCGTTATGCTCTAGAGAGCGATTCCAGCCAATAACCCATTCACCGCACCGAAAACAGCGTACGAGGAACGGCTACTGGCTTACAAAACAAGCGATAATCATTCAATACCCTTCTCCCAGTACTATCCAGGAGAACTTTATTGTATAAGGTACACAGGAAATGCCAAATCTGGGGAAAAACCCGGAAAAATTTACACAATCTTTAAAAGTTAATTTCCCAATTCCCAAAAGATCGACTATACGATGAAGGCAAGGTAAGAGGCGGAAGCCACGGTTTCTTTTTCCCACCCTTCCATATATCTCCCCATCTCCCCAAGAGGTTAGAACGATGTCCGAACGCAGACCCCATATTGCCCTGTATCTCAACCATCTCGGCGGCGGCGGTGGCGAACGCGCTATTATTTATCTAGCCCGGGGCTTTGCAGAACAAGGTTTGAACGTGGATTTTGTCCTCAGTTCCACCAAAAGTCCCCATTTGTGGCGCATTCCTGATTCGGTACGCATTGTCGATTTGCAAGCGAAAGGATTGCTAAGTAGCCTGAAAGCCTTGGTAGGTTACTTGCGACGGGAACAACCCCAAACCCTACTATCTGCTTTGCACTATCCCAACGAAGTAGCCATTTGGGCGAAATATCTATCCGGCGTTCCCACCCGCGTGGTGGTTTGCGAACAGAATACCCTATCTCGCAAGGCGCAAAACGAAACCAAATGGACCAAACGTCTCACGCCTTGGTTCGTGCGTTGGCTGTATCCTTGGGCAGATGGCATTGTTGCGGTCTCCGGCGGGGTTTTTGACGACCTGTTGCAAGTAACCAAATTATCGCCAGAACGCCTGCGGATTATTTACAATCCTGCTGTCACCAACCATATTACCCAGCAAGCCAGCGAACCGGTGGACCATCCCTGGTTGGCTGCCGATGCCCCACCGGTGATTTTAGGGGTAGGGAAATTAGAGGCGCAGAAAGACTTTCCCAATCTTCTCCGTGCTTTTGCCCAAGTACGTGCCCAACGTCCGGTAAGATTGATTGTATTGGGATGGGGACCTCAAAAGGAAGCATTGCAGAATTTAGCCGCAACGTTAGCAGTGGCTGATGATGTGGATTTCCCTGGCTATGTGGATAATCCCTATGCTTATATGGCTAGGTCGGCGGCGTTTGTTTTGTCTTCTGCCTGGGAAGGGTTGCCGTTTGTTTTGGTAGAGGCTATGGCGGTGGGAACGCCGGTGGTGTCTACGGATTGCCCCAGCGGACCTCAGGAAATTCTCCACGGTGGCGAATACGGTTGGCTAACCCCAGTGGGAGACAGCGAGGCGTTGGCGGCGGCTATCGATAAGGTGTTGGATGGTCAGGTCAAAACCGTTCCTTCCCAATGGCTGCAACAGTTCACATTAGAGAATGTTGTGCGGCAGTATCTCGATGTTTTGGGGATCGATTCACCGGCTGCAGAAGCGGATGTTTGCCCAAAAGCAACAGAAAGGGTGGCTCGGCTTAACCGTAAAAATACGTAGAAAAGTCTCTGATATTAGATTGGCTCCAGTTTGCACAACCGCAATACTCCGGAAGTTTTCTATAAAGTTTCTGTAAAGTTTCCCGAGGCAACTTGCCACTCCCATCACCCTAATGGCATACTAAATTCAACTTTGCGCAATTAGCGGATTGTCGAGACAGTGGGATAAGCGACTGCCAAGCATAACAGTATTTTTCTGCGTTTGTACGTCCCCATCTGCTACTCGGAAGCTAGCCAGCACTCGCACTGCCAATTGAGATAACCGGGTACAGTCAGGTTTCGCTCATGATTGCTAAAAAAACGGCCGTAGCTCCCTATATTATGGCTCTCAGGCCGCATCAGTGGACCAAAAATTTGGTGGTTTTTGCCGCTGCTTTGTTCTCTTTTCACTTAGACGGGCAAGCATTGCTCAGTAGTTTGTTCGCTTTTGCCTTATTTTGCGGCATTTCCAGCAGTTTTTATTTGTTCAACGATATCACGGATGTAGAATCCGATCGCCGGCATCCGGTCAAATGCAAGCGACCCATTGCTTCGGGGGCAGTGAGCGTTCCCGCAGCTACGATAATGGCGATCGCGTTGTTTGGCGGTACGGTGGTGCTGGGTTTGCTGCATTCAATGCCTTTGGGAGCTACGTTGCTTGCCTATGCAGCACTGCAATTTGCTTACAACAAGCGATTGAAACGCGCCCCCATTTTGGATATCTTTGCGATCGCGGGTGGGTTTATTTTGCGTGCTTGGGCGGGGGCTGCCGCCATTGGTATTACCTTATCTCCGTGGTTTCTCTTAGGGGTGGCTATGTTGGCTTTGTTTTTAGGTGTAGAAAAACGCAAAGCCGAACTGCGCTGGTACGAACTCCAAGGGGGGAAAAAGACCCGCGCCGTTCTCAAACGTTATTCCATGGAACTGCTACTGCGCCTGGAAAATACTGTGACCACTGGGGCGATTATGAGCTATGCTTTGTGGAGTTCCGGTCCGCAAGTGAAAGGTGCTCCCACGCCTTGGATGATGGTTACCTTGCCATTTGTTTTGTACGGGATTTTCCGCTACCAACTGCTGAGCGACCCCAAAGAAATCTGCTGGCGTGCTGGTACGGATAAGCTAGAGTCCCATATTCGCACCGAACGTCCTGAGGATATCCTGCTTTCCGATTTCCCTATGCAGCTTACCTTAATTGGTTGGGTGACAACGATTATTTTGATTCTCAGCCTACAAAATCAAGGGATCGTTCAGTAACGCGGCTTTTATATTTTTTGGTATTGATGGGAATTAACAATGAATATGTTTAAATCTCTCTTCCGTCGGCTCATGTCTGCCCTACATACGCCCGTATATGAAGCTCGCTTGCGGGAGTTGGTATTGCGCATCACCCCTTACCTGCAACCAGGCGATCGCGTTTTGGACGTGGGTTGCGGTACGGGAAATTTGGGTCATGCCATTTTACAATCGGATTTGTGCCCCTCTGAGGTAGTGGTAGAAGGATTGGAACGGGTACGACGCGGCGGCGAACCCATTACCGTCACCGAATACAACGGCAAATCCATCCCTCACGAGGATAATACCTACGATGTGGTTATCGTAGCCGATGTCTTGCACCACGAAAAAGACCCGGAACGGCTGCTGCGCGAGTGCATGCGGGTTTCCCGGCGATTGCTGATTGTCAAAGACCATCAAATTAAAGGTCCGCTGGCTTGGTTGCGGGTTTCTTTTATCGACTGGGCAGCTAATGCACCTTACGGGGTTCCTTGCTTGTATCGCTACAATACCCCCAAACAGTGGCAGCAACTATGGCAGCGGTACAACTTAGAAATTTTAGAAGAACGCCCCACCATGGAATTGTATCCGCAGGGGGTGAATTTTATCTTTGGCGGTAGCTTGCAATACATGGCAGTTTTGCATGTTAACGGTTCTTATTCTGAAGAAACTGTCAGCGAAATTTTTGCTCGCAAAGCCAATTCTCCCTCGGAAAAAGTATCTTCGTAATTTAATTTTTGCCCAAACCAATGTCAATCGATGTTTAGGATGGAGACCGTGGTTTTTTTTCAATCCTCTCGCCTAATTTCCCAAAATTTGCCCAAGCAAGCCGTACTTTTGGCGGATATTTCGTTAGAAGACCTCCAGAATTGCGGCATTCGCGGTTTCATTGTGGATTTGGATAATACCATTGTTTCTGAAGACGATCGCTACGTTTCTCCCCATGCAGAATCGTGGCTGGCAGAAGCCAAACGTCGGGGATTTCGATGCTTTATTTTATCCAACGGCAAACGCCGCCATCGGGTAGAATATTGGTCGCGTCGCTTGCAAATTCCAGCCATTAGTCCGGCGCGCAAACCGTTTCCTTTTAGTTTTTACAAAGCTTTGGCACACATGCAAATTTCTCCCCAAGAAGCGATCGCGATTGGAGACAGTCGCCATACGGATATTTTGGGAGCATTTCTGTTAGGTTGCCGCTGCATTCAAGTGGCTAGTTTGCCCCATCCTCCTCGCTGGTGGGAAAATCTTTTTGGTGGTTGGGTACAGTTTTCTTGCCCTCCCGAGGTTCTTCTGTGGCCGCTAGAAGCTTTGGCAGAACCTGAGGAGGTTTCCCTTTAAAAGTAAAATGCCTTTCTTTTTGGAAATTTATATGCTATGTCAGCAATGATGCAACTAATTTTTAGCTTTTTGCTCTGTGTTTCAGTAGGATTGAATACTATAGCACAAATTTTATTAAAAACAGGTGCCAGCCAAAGTTTGTTAAATTTGCATGTTTTGGGGGGGATTGTTGTTTACGGTTTGGCAGCGATCGCGTATATTGTGGTTTTGGGAAAATTCAATCTTTCCCTTGCTTATCCCATTTTGGTGGGATTGTCAGCTGTGGCAACGACGATTGCTGGTGCCATTTTATTTCGAGAAAAAATTTCTATGGTGAACTGGTTTGGCGTGGGATTGACCATTAGCGGCATTTTTGCCATTTCCCTCGGTCGTTCTTCGTAATTTGCCAGATAAGCTAAGCTGGTTTGCCATGTTTTAACCATAGAAAAAATCGGTCATTTTTGCATCTATAGGGGTTTGTTTCATGTCCGTTTTGAAAGAGGGAACCAATAACGAGGAAATCATGGGAATCCCCTTTCCCATTGGTATTTTGCGTCGGGTATGGGTTGATGTAGCGGTTGCTGTGGGATTGGGTTTTCTAGGTGCGATCGCTTCTTTTTGGGGAGCGCAGTTTGTCGATCCGAAAGTAACCGATTTAGATGCTATTAACATTTGGTTTGAAGCCGACTTACCCAGGGTTTATGCTAATATGAACACCGGTTCCACGGCAAGTATGGCATGGATGGATCGCACCGCCGTTCACCCTTTATTTTTATTAATTGCTTTTCCTCCCACTGTAGGATTGCGATACATTCTTAATTTAGAACCGAGAACTGCCACTCAAATTATAATTGCCATCGTTGCCTTGCTTTGGGTAGCCGCTTTGTTTGCTTTGTTGCGGGTTATTGGTTGCCAGCGTTTTGATGCCGGATTGTTTTGCCTGTTAGGAGGAACCAGTGCCGCTGCCATGTTTTGGTTTAGCGTTGCCGAAACCTATTCTTTTGGTTCTTTAACTATTGTTTTGGGATTGTTGTTTGCAGCGTTAACCCAATGTTATTGGTTCTCTCGATTGTGGTACATAGGCGTTAATATCATAACATTTAGCATCACCGTTACTAACTGGATGGTGGGAGTTTTAGCTACTTGGATAAACCATCCCACCAAACGTACAATTTGGATTGGTGCTCAAGCATTTTTCTTAACCGTTGGATTGTGGTGCGTACAAAAAATATTTTTCCCAGGAGCAGGATTTTTATTCCTAACCAAAGATGATATCCGCTATATTGCACCTGAAGAGGCAGGAGGCTTGCTCAAGATATTGCAGTCATTTCTCGCTCACACTATGGTGATGCCATTGGTGGAAGTATTTAGCGATCGCTATCCAGACAAACCCGAACGCTTGCCAATCATCCTAACGCAAACTTCCGATCCCGGTTCTGCTAGCATCTGGGGAACGCTGGCAGTGGTGTCTTGGTTGGCTTTACTGGCATTGGGATTGCTCTCGCTATTTTCTATCAAGAAAGCACCCAAGTTGCGCTGGGTGTTGGGGTTGACATTGCTGGGTCAGTTGGTCTTACACTTACTCTACGGCGGCGAAACCTTCCTCTATTCGCTACATTTTATCCCTTTGTTCGTGGTTTTGGCGGCTTTAACCAGCTTAACGCGCTGGCGCTGGATAGGATTGGGATTGGCGGTCTTGGTCATTGCTTTTAGCCTTCCCAACAATATCCAACAATTTCAAGAAGTTAATGAAATAGTTTCTCAACTGACAGCACAGTTGGAGTAGAAATTGGCCAGCATGGGAGTGTTAAGGAAAATATGACCATTTTCTTAAAAGTTCGCAATAGATAATCGGTGTATTTCTGTAGGGAATTCTGCGCAAACCGACCCTAATACCATTTCCTAAATAATATGCAAGAGATAATAGAGGCATTTTTGTAGGGGCGCAACGCGTGAGTAGGGGCGCTTCGCGAAGCGCCCCTACCAGGGCAATTGAGAACTTCCAGACAATCGTTGTTTTTCAGAAATAGTATAACAGGGCAATAAAAAAATACCAAAAAATCATTTCTTTTTAGAAATAGGACAAGTTCCAAATAAGTTCCAGCGGTTGGTCAGTTTCTCAATTCTAAACCAGCAACCGTTGCCTCGATCGCCTTAACCGCCTTTTCCACACCGTCTAAGGGAATTTGACTCCCTCGCTGGTAAGGTTGCTGTAAATAAAAACCAACAGCCGCGATCGCATGTTCTATTTCGGGAACCGATGTCAGACAATTGGCAAATCGGGATTTGGCTTGCTGGATGCGGTAGTCTTGACGGTCGTAGCGACGGGGAAACGGCGTTGCTACCCACCGAATTCCCACTGCCAAACATTCAAAACCGCTGTTGTAGCCGCCACCCACCACTGCCACATCCGCCGCTGGCAAACATTCGATGCCTGGAAAATGAAAACACCAGCGACGGTCGTTGCTAGACTGAGAAAAATTTGCCGATAAACAGCGAACTTCTGCGTGGGGAAATGCTTGGCAAAAACCATCGCATAGCTGCGTATACCAAGATAACTCTTGCGGTTTTCCAGACGCGATCGCTACAATAACTGGAGAACGGCTATTGCTAGAAATACGCAACAATTTTCTGGCTTGTTCGCGAGAAGGAAGTTCTTGCGGATGTCGCAGCAACCAGGGAGAGGTATATTCTGTTTGTGGTAGGTGGGAGAGGGGAAGATTTCCCAGTTCTCCGGGAATCAAAATGCGATCGTACAATTGCTGGCTAAACGCTACAATTTGTTTGGCTGCCACGTAGCGGGGATGGAGATGGCGGTGAACCAAAATTTTGGCGGTTGCCATATTTGGCAAGATATCGACCAACTCCCCCAGCAACCCTCGCGGAAACGTATCGACAATAATAACTTCTGGCGATTGCTGTTGTAGGAACGTTTGAACGTAAGCTTGGGTTTGCTGTTTTCCCCAATCGGCAGGAATGGCAACAATCCGGCAACCTTCTAGCATGGGAGGTTGGGAGTTGCTGCCAGCGTAACGCAAAACTGCGGAAATATAGCGGCTGTTGCATAAAATCGTCACCGGTCGTTTTCGAGAAGCAATCCTTCCCAACGCCAAACTGCGGATGCAATGACCCCATCCGCCTCCCAAAGCATAAATCAACCAACTCATCAACTGTTCGATTTAGCTGGCTTCTACTTCTTCTTCAAACGCTTCGTCGCTTTCTTCGCCAGCTTCTTCCGACAAGGCTTCCGCATCCCCTTCGGTAAAATCCACGGCTTCTTTTTCGGAGTCGTAAACGTATAAATGCCGGTTGGCGTAAGCTTGCCACCCCCAGCTATCGTAACGACCAAATCCAGGGTAGTAGGCGTAGTCTTGGTGGTAAATCTCCTCGTAACTTTTGCCGTTATTTTGGTTTGGTTGGCAATACCAACAACCGGTAGGGTCTATACGACCGCAACGGCGTTTGAAAAGAAATCCTACTTGTCGGTTGCAACCTGGCATGGCAGAACCCAATTTTACCTGAAATTGATAGTCGCCAATTTGAAAGCGATCGCCATTTACAATGGTACTACCTGGCAACCAGGTATCGTTAATTTGGATGCTGGAATTAGTCTGACAGCCACGAATTAGCAGTTCGCCGTTGCTTTCTTCGATGGTAGCGTGGTAGCCGTCGATGTTTTCGCCGCCAAGCGATAAATGGGAAACCGATTTGCCACCAATGGTTTGCGGCATTTCATCGGCATTGCTACCCAAAGCCACTGGAAGTTGCAAGGTGGCTTGTTGCGGTTGCTTGGTTTTGGGGTCTTGCCAAGTTAAATGGAGTTGCATAAATGAGTCTTTCAAATCGAGGAACGATTGCCGCTACAATTGCGATCGCTTTGTCAATACTATCTTGAATTTTATCGAGATTTTGCCAGGTTGAACCAAAAACCGGTATTCTTCTCCCAAGTAGGGAAATACCGCTATCCTTTTTTTGAAAGTTCCCTCGCTAAATTTAAAATTTGATAGGAACTTAACAACATCGCCACCACCGTACCGTAAATTTCCTCAAGTTGAACGATCGCATTGCCTGTCAGCTGTCTTTCATTAGATTGACCTGTAGGTTGTATGGGATGAATTTTTACCCTCATTTTTATCGAATTGTCTTTTACTTGAAGTTTTTTACAAGTTGTATTTTCAGGAAGTTTGATAGCATTTTGAACGTCGGATTGCAAAACTTGGATAGCGCCATATCGCTTTCGAGAAAATTTTAAATGCAAAAATACTTCTGTTGCTTTACATTTGACTTTGCTTTTAAATTTGCGTTTGCCGCTACGGCTGCGTTTTACACCAGAAGCTTGGCGGAATAAATCTTTAATGGCTAGGGAAAAATGCGTTTTGTCGCTGAATTTGCCGCTAAGTTGCAACCATTGAAACTCATAAGATTTGAGTTTCCAACCAGGTTTCTGGGGATGGGGATTGACTTGGGTTTGGTTATATTTGCGAACGACTGGTTGAAAGGATAAATGGATTTGCAGTTGGCTATCTTCTTGAGAATCCCGATTTATAAGTTCTAGCAGTTTCTGGGTGAATTCGTAGCGGCGTTTGCTTAGGTGTAATCTTCCGTTCTTACCTAGGTACAAAAAGCTGAAAATGATAGTAAAAATTATCGAAAGGAATAGTACAGGAAAACCCACGCCTGGCATTGCGAACGTGGCAAGGAAAGCGATGAAATCTATAATGATGGATATGATGAGCCATTTTTGAAATTTTTTGTAGGTTTGCTCCAACCATTGGTCAATGGCGACAATCTGTTGTAAATCGCCAATAATTTCTTTATAGGAATCTTCTCTTTCGTAGGCACGAGTTTTCTTTAACTGTTTCCAGGTTATTGGCATTATTTTATTTCCTCGCAGCGATCGCTTGTAGAAGGTTTCGAGAAAAGGGAAATTTTTTTGGCAGAGGGCTTGACTTT
>NZ_LNDC01000107.1 GCF_001870905.1 Geitlerinema sp. PCC 9228 | reverse complement strand
ACCAGACCGAACGAAGCAGGTAGTCGCTCCAGCGATCCAGTGAAGCCCGCGTTGTACCGAAGGTCAGCGTCGGGAGAACGTCACGGAAATTGGATTTGTAGTAGGGAAACGTCGTCTTCAAAGGTGTCTTGCTGGCCGAGTTTGCGGAGATGCTCTAGCAGGTGGTCTAAGGCTGGGGGAGAGGGGGCATCGCTAGTTGCGTTGGCTGGCTGGTGGTGGTTGGCGATCGCTGCTACAAAACTTTCCAATCCCCACACATCGCCGTTGGGTTGGTTAATTTCGTACACGCCGTCGCTGAAAATATACAGGGTACTGTTGGGTTCGATGGGCTGCGAAGCGCAGGTATAGGGCATTTCTTCAAACATACCAATGGGCAAGCCGGTGGTTTTGAGACGTTGTAAGTCACCGCTCGCGTTGGCGGGAACCAACAAAGCCGGTGGGTGACCGGCACTGGAGTAGACCAATTCCTGTCTGCTGCAATAGTAGACGCCATACCAGATGGTGAAGTATCGGTTTTGCTGCCAGTCCATTTGAAAGACTTGATTGAGGGCTTGCAATACTTCATGGGGTTGGTAGAAATCCACATTGGGCAAAGAGCGCGATCGCAGTAAATTGAGCACCGACACTGAAGGCAACGCTGCTCCCAACCCGTGACCGGCCATATCAAGCAGGTACATGACCAAACAGTCTTCATCCAACCAATAGAAATCAAAACAATCGCCCCCCAACTGCCGGGAGGGAATAAACCGCGCATCAATGCTTACTTGACTTTTGTTTTTGGGATTGGGCAGCAGCGATCGCACGTATTCAGCTGCTTCTGCCAGTTCCGCCTCCAGCTGTTGTTTGGAAAGGCGCAGGCTTTGGCTGAGGTGGTGAATCCGCAAACCTGCCCGAACCCGGGCTTTGAGTTCGTTGAGATTGATGGGTTTGGCTAAAAATTCATCTGCCCCAGTATCCAAGCCAATGACGCGATCTTCGGTAGCTCCTCTTGAGGTCAGCAAGATAAAAAAAGTGGTGGAGAGATTGGCGTTGCCTTTCACGCGCCGGCATACTTCCAAACCATCCATCACCGGCATCATCCAATCGCAGATAATCAGGGCTGGCTTAATTTGGAAAGCTTGTTTGATACCTTGGTCGCCATCTTCTGCAACCGACACTTCGTACCCTTGTTTTTTGAGCGATCGCGCTAGCAACTTGCCAATGGCTGGGTCGTCATCAATCACTAAAATATGCGTTGCAGAGGTGGTTGGTTCGAGATCGTTCATTATGGAAATCGTTTTAATAGAAAAGTAGGATATTTTCTAGTTTCGATCGATTTTATCTATACATGCTAAGAGCTCCCTAGCCAAAATGGTGGATGGTCGTTCGGATTTTTCACCTAGATAGCCAGCGAACAGCGATCGCTACCCCCCTTCAAGCAGCGCGCTACAATAGAAATCAAGCAGCAGCTATCCCACATTAAGATTTCCCTTCGCCCAAACACCAAGCTACAAACAAGACACCGAGGGAAAGCGGGAACCAGCTAGGTACGTGTAAGGTCGAAAGAAAATCTAAAGGGAAAAACCAAAATATCTTCGCCATCACTGCACCGAATAAAAGTATCAAGCCTAGCAAAAAGAAAATCATGACTGGTACCCACTGCTAACATCTACATGCATATCCATGCGCCCATTGCTCGCTAAAACATGATGGGTGCAGTTAGCCAACTGTCACCAAGCACCTTCCACAGCAGCCATTCTTTTGATACAAACAAAGTAGAGACCCCACCAAAGCAGCCATTGAGCTATGCTGGCGTGACGCTTGTAGCCAGCAGAATTGATTTGGTTCCCCCAAGCAACACCATTTAGAAAACCATCAATCGAGTATCAAAATTTTAACCGAAACTTTTATAGGAATTCGATTGTTGCGAGAAATTTTATTTTTGCCAGGAGGATATCCCTGATGAAATCTTTAAAACGTATTGTTCGCCACGCAGGTGCTTGGCTATTGCCAGTGACCTTGGGACTAAGCTTAACCGCTGTGGCTTCCGAACAAGCCAATTTCGCCACCCTGCGTTTGTCGCCGGGATTTTCCCCGCAAGCAGGGACCGCCATGGGAGAAACGGGGGGTCACGTTTCCATGTTAAGCATTACCAACCAGGACGCACAAGGCAATCTGTGTTTGGGATATACAGCCTATCGAGATATGCCCGACTATCTCCTGATTTTGGAAGCGGATTTTGACCGTTTGAGCATCGGCGTTGAAGGGCGGGGCAGCGATACCACGTTGATGGTCAGCGGTCCCCAAGGTGGAGACTCTGTCGTTCGCTGCGACGATAACAGCGGAGAAGGGGACAATCCTCTCGTGGAAGATAGTAGCTGGCCGGCCGGTGAATACGCCATTTGGGTGGGAGCAAAAGAAGCCAACCAGCGTCATAGTTACAAATTAGTGGTAGAACCATAATCGCGCCTCCCCAGAAAACTATCCATCTAA
Source organism: Geitlerinema sp. PCC 9228 (assembly GCF_001870905.1). Lineage (NCBI taxonomy): Bacteria > Bacillati > Cyanobacteriota > Cyanophyceae > Geitlerinematales > Geitlerinemataceae > Geitlerinema > Geitlerinema sp. PCC 9228. The sequence continues at coordinate 23,029 of NZ_LNDC01000107.1, read as the reverse complement.
AAAGCGAGGTCGCTTGACTCCCAAGGAGCTCGAGCGACCTCGCCATCTCGCCATTCCATGTTTTTTTCGTATGGGATGGGCAGAAAAAGAGTAGTTAGCTTACTTTTCTAGCAAACATAATTGCTTACTGTCGGTTTTTGAAAGCATCCAACCATTGGCGAATCTGTTCGGCAGCAATATCTTTGCCACCCACACCAAAAGCAATGGCAACAGCAACAGCAATGGAACCCAAAACCAAACCGAAAGCGAGGTTGACGATATTGGTGGCAATTCCAATTTGTTGCAGCGCCATAGCCGAGACAAAAGCAATAATCACAATGCGGGCGGTTTGACCCAACAAGCGTGCTTGGGCACTGCCTTGGCTGCTAATGATATTAAAGGCCAAATTGGCGAAATATAGGCCAATACCAAAGACAACGACGCCTACCAGGGCACGTCCCAGAATTTCCATGAGAGCAGCTACCAGCGTGGAGAGTTCTTCAAATTGCAGTACGTTGACGGCGAACAAGACGCCGAAGAACATGATTCCCACCAAAACCACGATACCGGCAATTTCGGAGGGGGTGCGGGTAGAGGCGCTTGGCGTTGTGCCGCTACTCGATGTTTGCTGGGATTGGGATTCGCTTTCTGGGGAAGGTTGCCCTTCGCCAGCGCTATCGGAGGGCGTTGGGAACGGTACCCCCATGGCAGCAAAGACATTATCGAAGCCAATGCCACTTAAGATGCTGGTTACGAGGTTAGCAACGAACCGACCTACAAAATAGGTCACCACCAAAATCGCGATCGCGGCGAGAATTAGCGGAATGGCATCGAGAACCTGTTCCAGCATGGCAATTGCTGGACCGGAAATGGCTTGGATTTGCAGTTCTTCGAGGATGCTGATGGCAGCCAAAATGAAAATAATGGCATACACCAGGGTGCCACCCAGCCACGAAAGATTTTGAGAACCGGCTTGTTGGGAAAGACCAATTCGCTCTCCCAAAGCGTCAATACCGGTGGCAGCTAGTAAATTGGTAACAATGCCCCTAGCCAAGCGCGCAATTACCCACGCAAAGGCAAAGATAATCAGGGCTTTGAGAATTTGCGGTAAGGCAGCCAGAATCTCGTCGAGCAGGTTTTCAATGGGTCGTACTTGCTCTTGCAGACCCAAAGCACCCAGGGCAAAGTAAAAGGCAAACAGCAGGATAAACCAATACAGGGCGTTGCCTAAGTTTTCGTTAATGGAGACAGGAGTGACTTGTTCTTCCTGTTCTCCCATGGCACGGTTGATACGTTCGTCGATATTAAATACTTGCAAGCCCCGCGTTAAAACGAGTTTGGCAATGGTGCCGACAGCCCAACCGCCTACCAACCAAGCGATCGCAGCTCCGATTTGGGGGAGGTAATTGAAAATTCGGCTCAGAAAGGCATTTAAAGGTTGGGTAACGGCATCCAGTTCTAATGCTGTGAGAGCAGCCACAATGGCAAACAGCAGGATGACCCAGTAGACAAAATTAGAAACCCACTGTTCGATAGGAACACTTTCCTCTTGTTGGCTATCGCTGCCCATCATCCAGTTCGCCAGGCGGTTATCAAGGCTACTGCGCATTAATATTTTCTTAACGATTTGGCCGGCGATCGCAGCAATTATCCAACCTACAACAAAAATGAGGATGGCATACACAATTGAGGTAATGCGCTGTCCGATTTCGGAATCGGACCAACCAAACCATCCGCTAATTGGGTTATCTATTTGCGCCCAGATGAGTGGCGATAAGAGTTTCCCAGGCAACAGTTCCAGTGGCACAATGCTATTCATGGCTTCGTCCCAGTAACTTCCAAGCTAGCCCGTTAGTTAAAGAAAACGGACAATATTTAAAGTTTACGCCTCTAGATTTAAGCTGCTAATGGAATATAGTCAAGTTTTTGAACAATCAATTTACATTAACGCGAGTGCCACATTGGTGGAACGATGTATAACCGACAATCAATTAATGCACCTGTGGCTCAATCCTATGCTCAAATGCGAACCTGTGGGGCGTTGGAGTACCGAACTCGGTGCTCGCAGCCGTTTTATCATCCAAATTCCCCTGCTGCAGCCAACTTTGGAAAGCACGGTGGTCCAACGGGAACCGGGGCTTGTGGTTTGGGAATTTCAGGGGTTTTTCCAAGGACGCGATCGCTGGGAATGCCAACCAGAAGGCAATGGCACCCGGCTGACCAACCGATTTGCTTTCCGCATTCCCAATCCCCTCATCGCCTTCGGTTTTAACCAATTTGCCGCCAAAATGACCAAAGAGGATATGGAAGCCCAACTGCGGCGGTTGAAAAATGTGGCGGAACGGAGAGGGTCGGGAAATGCAGGAAGATAAAGACGAAATTTAGAGGTTTTTTAGGCGTTTCGTGACTTTTGGGAGTACGGGCGTCGGAAAATGGCTTAGGAATACATGGCAAGTACTTTGATTTGACTATTTTTATTTTTTATGCATCCAGTTTTTCCTAAATGAATCAATTATCCCCCATTTGTCAACCCTCCATTCTCTGTTTGGCAGAAGCCAGCAATGTTTGCGCTCGGTTATATACTGTCGTTCCCGGCTTGATGGTTTCTAGCTTATTGATAATTTGTTGTAGTTGGCTCTGGAGGGACGGATCGTTGGGATTGCGGGCAGCTGCTTGTTGCCAGGTAGCGATCGCCCGTTGCGCCTCCTCCATCGCCGCTACCGATGCTTTTTCCTGTTGCCAGCGCATTTTGGCTACTTCTAAATTATCTATATAAGTAGCTAGAGTTTGTTGGGCTTGTCCGTATCCGGGACTTGCTTCAGGAACCTGTTGTAACCTGCGAATGGCTTCCTGCCACAAATTAGCAACCCGCTGCCATTGGCTGGCTGCATGAGGTGGATTTTGAGCGGCTTGAGCAGCTTTCATACCAAAAGCTTTGGCGGCTTGAATGAGGGCGCTGCTGCGGCGATCGCTTTGGGTGAAGCTGATTACTTCGGCCAAGTCCCGCTGTTGGGCTTGTAAGTATTCCCTTGCTTTTGCTCCAGCTAACGTATCTTTAGGCACCTGCCGTAACTCATCTATAGCGGTTTTCCAAGTCGCGATCGCATCTCTTTTGCTTGTCGAAGGCTCTACTTGATGGTATTTCTTTTTAGCTTTCTCTAGTTTATCTAAAACTTTTTCAAGCTGCTTTTGGGCATTTTGTTCTTGAAATACAACCGCCTTCATGCGCCCTACCCGAGCGCGTGCTTGCTTAAACTCATCAAAAGTAAACTTCCACGTACATCCCATTAACGTACAGTAAGCCCGGGGCTGGTATCCCAAAAACCAAACCGGTAGTCGATCGAGGTGACCTTGGGCTTTGGTAACTTTTTCTGCTCCCAGTTGAATATCCTCTTCACTTGTTGCTTGGTTAACCAACTGGTCCGCCTGCTCCACCGAAGCAATGGCTTGGCGGTAGTTGTAATCCATACTGGCGTAGCTAGGTAGCAGCAGAATCGGAGCGACCTTGGAAACCGGATTGCGAATGAAGGGATAGGGCAAATTCAGAATAAAAATACCGCCAACCACCGTTGTTATACCAATGGTTGCCCACTTGATCCGATGGAAACCCCTAGGGGGACGGTTGGCACGAGCAGCTCGGCGCAAAACTTTGCGGTCAAAATTGGGAAATACATCTTCCAAAAGATAGCGCAGGTCTGCTTCGGTGACTGGATTTCCCTGCTGCAAATGTAACTTTTCTAACCTTTTGAGGGCAATATTTCGCTGTACTTTTCCCACCGGAGCGTCTTTCGTTTGTTTTTTGATTTCCTGACGCAGGATATCCAAAGCACGTTGGTTCAAGCGAGGCATGATTTGGGTCTCCAACTCGTTGTTTTGCTTGCTGTTGGGGTTAGGAAGTGAGACGAGATCGGCTGGCAGGCAAGATGGTGGTGGATATTTTCTCCTTCTCCCTTTTCTAGCCTATTTCATCGTTCCCATCCACAAGCAGAAGCAAACAGTTTTCCCTGAGTTGGCGGAAAAATGGGGAATTTTCGCGAAATCCCCCCTCAATTTCTGATATTTTGGTGAGATTTATCTTTTGCTTGGAAATTGCTCGCCCTGGGTTACGATTGTTTGGCGATTTTATCTAAAATTTGTTGGATGACCGCTTTATCTTGTGCGTTGGGGGTGCGATCGAGGTAAATTTCTAAATCCTGACGTGCTTCTACCCAGCGACCGGCTTGATAGTACAGCAAACCGCGATCGCGATTTTCCGAAGTAGCGTCGGGAAACAGCATCAAAATCCTTTCCACCGCCGCCAGCGTTTTTTCCATATCCTGTAGCGTCAGATAAATCATTTTTAAATTGGTCAATATCCGGGCTAAGAAACGCTTTTTTCCAATTTGAGTCAGCATTGGTTTCACTTTATCCACATCAATGGATTCCCCATAAATGCGACCGAGCAACTGCGCGCAGTCTTCAGCAAACAAAACCTCTCCTCCATGAAAGGCATCAATATAAATGCCAGCATCTTCAAATTCCGGTTGTAGCAGGAAATGACCGGGCATATTGATGCCAACGGTGGGAAAATCCACCCGTTTGCCGACTTCGGCATAGACCAAAGCCAGGGTAATGGGAATCCCAGTACGGCGTTGCAGCACTTCGTTGAGAAAACTGTTGCGCGGGTCGTAGTAATGTTCGCTGTTGCCGGAAAATCCTTTTTCTTCGTACAAATACTGATTGATGGTCTTGATTACCCGCATGGGATAGTACGGTTTTTGCAAACGAATTCTCAAATCGTCTGCCATGCCATCCAGGATTTCCAGATTGGCGGCTAAATCGAGTTCGGGATATTCTTCCTGGGCAATATATAGAGCCGCCTTGGCAAGATCGATTTGTGCTTCTGGTTGGCTGGTTTCTTGATAAAATCTTTGTCTGGCGAGGGGAAAATCCATCATGAGCATCGATCGGCAATTCGGTTAGCTGTTGGTGGTATCGCAGGAGAGAAGTTCGCCCCTACATTATTTTGATTGTAGTGCTAGGTTCTCGATTCAGCTATTCGCCAAGGGCAGATCGGCAGCGAGCAAACATGCAATAATATTTGGTGCTTGTCGTTTTTGTCGTTGTTTTTCCGGGAGGTTGACCGTTTATACTCGTCCCCTCGCTCGTTTGATTGAAGAATTGCAGCGCTTGCCCGGTGTCGGTCCCAAAACGGCGCAGCGCCTGGCTTTGCATATTATTAAACGCCCGCAAGAGGAAGTGAAATCCCTAGCCGATGCATTGGTGGAAGCTTCCCAACAGGTGGGTGTCTGTCAAACTTGCTTTCACTTGTCCGCAGACCCTACCTGCGAAATTTGCCGCAATCCCAACCGCGATCGCAGTACGATCTGCGTGGTGGCGGATTCTCGGGATGTAATCGCCTTAGAAAAAACCCGCGAGTACAAAGGACTGTACCACGTGCTGGGTGGGGTGATTTCCCCCATGGACGGTATCGGACCGGAACAACTCACCATCGAGCAATTGGTGAAGCGTGTCAGCCACGAATCCATCCAAGAGGTGATTTTAGCTATTGGTCCCAGCGTGGAAGGGGAAACCACTACCTTATACGTGGGGCAGCTATTGCAACCCTTTACCCGGGTGACGCGCATTGCTTTTGGCATTCCCATGGGCGGGGATTTGGAATATGCCGACGAGGTCACCTTGGCGCGTGCTTTGGAAGGGCGACAAAATTTGTCTTAGCTGGGCGATTCCTCCGCATCCGTTTCTGCTTCCATTTCCATAGGCGGTACTGGCGTAACGGCAACGATGAAATCATCTTCATCCAAACGCTGTACGCGCACCCCTGTCGCCTGTTTGGACTGGGTGGGAATTTCGCCAGCACTGTAACGGATGATGATGCCGCGGTGGGTAATCAGCATGAGTTCGTCGGCAGATTTGACGATACGCAGGGCTGCCAAACGATCGTTTGCTTTTCTAAATTTGGTGGCTATGGTGCCTTTCCCGGCGCGTCGTTGCAATCGGAACTGGGAACCGGCAATTCGTTTGCCGTACCCCTGTTGGGTAATAGCCAGCACGTAGGGGGCTTCCTCATCGGTTTCGGAGACCGTCTCTTCTGGCGCGGTTTCAGCGGCCTCTACTTCCAACGCATCTGCTTCGTCGCTACTGTCGCCATCGGCATTCAAAAAGCCAGCAATAACGCTGCTGGGGAAGATATCCATGCCCACCAGTTCGTCATCCGGCTGCAAGTTCATGGCTTTCACGCCGCGGGTAACGCGACCTCGGGGGCGCAGTTGTTCGCTGTTGATTTGGAAATGGATCGCCATTCCCAACCGGCTGCCAATTAAAATGCTGTCGTCAGTCCGGGCGCGGCGGACCCAGCGCAACTGGTCTTCTTCTTCCAGGGAAATGGCAATCAATCCGTTGGTGCGAATATTTTTAAAAGCAGATAGGGCAGTTCTTTTGATGTTGCCCCCTTTGGTGAGCATAACCAAATAGTCATCTTCGGTGAAATCGCTCACCGGAATCACTGAAGTAATTTTCTCGTCCCGGGGGATGGGCAGCATTTGCACCAAGGGCACTCCCCGGGCAGCGCGCGACCCCATGGGAATTTGATAGGCTCTGAGGCTGTAGACAATGCCTCTTTCGCTGAAGAAGAGAATGCCATCGTGGTCGCGGCAGTTGAAAAAGTGGGCGATGCTGTCCGAGTCTTTCAGGTTGGTGGCGGATTTGCCCCGGGTGGCGCGACTTTGGGTACCGAAGGTGTTCAGGGGCATGCGTTTGATGTAGCCCTGTTCGGTGAGCAAGACGATGGATTGCTCGTTGGCGATGAGGTCGATGTCGTCGAGTTCGCCTTCTTCTTTTTCAATGACGGTGCGCCGCGGGGTGTTGTGTTTGGCTTTGATTTCTTCGATTTCGCTTTCTACCAAACCCAAAATCCGTTCGCGCCGTGCCAGGATATCTTGCAAGTCGGCAATTTTGGCCTGAAGTTGCTCGTGTTCTTGCTGGATTTTTTCGGTTTCCAGGGCGGTGAGGCGGCGCAGCTGCATTTGCAGGATGGCATCGGCTTGGGTTTCTGTGAGACCGTAGTTGTTCACCAGTTCCTGACGGGCAGCAGCGGGGGATTCGGCGTGGCGAATCAGGGCAATGACGGCGTCGAGATGTTCCAGGGCAACCAACAATCCCTGTAAAATTAAGTCTCGCTCTTCGGCTTTGCGCAGTTCGTAGCGGGTGCGGCGGGTGATGGTTTCTACCCGAAATTCCAGGAAGACTTCCAGGTATTGTCTGAGGTTGAGCAGTTGGGGGTCGCCATCTACCAACGCCAGCATGTTGCAGCCGAAGTTGGTTTGTAGGGGGGTGTGTTTGTAGAGGTTGTTGAGGACCACCCGGGGGTTGGCATCGCGTTTCAGTTCGATGACAATGCGCAAGCCCTCGCGATCGCTTTCATCGCGGATATCGGCAATGCCTTCTAGCTGTTTGTCGTTGACCAGATCGGCAATTTTTTCAATGAGGGCAGCTTTGTTGGTTTGGTAGGGCAGTTCGGTAATGACAATGGCATCGCGATCGCTGCGTCCGCTGCCACCAATGGTTTCGATATCAGCCACCCCGCGCATGATAATAGACCCTTTGCCGGTGGTGTAGGCATCGCGAATGCCGGAGATCCCCAAAATTTTGCCGCCGGTGGGAAAGTCGGGACCGGGAATGATGCGCCGCAGTTGCTCGTCGCTGATTTCGGGGTTGCGAATAAAAGCAACCAACCCATCGGCTAGTTCTCCCAGGTTGTGGGGGGGAATATTGGTAGCCATGCCTACGGCAATCCCGGCAGCGCCGTTGAGCAGCAGTTGCGGTACCCGGGCTGGTAAAACCATGGGTTCCTGTTGGGAACCGTCAAAGTTGTCGATAAAATCAACGGTTTCAGCGTCGATATCCCGCAGTAGCGCATCGCTGGTGAGCTGTTGCAGACGACATTCGGTATATCGCATAGCCGCTGGTGGGTCGTTGTCGATGGACCCGAAGTTGCCATGCCCGGCAATTAAAGGGGCGCGCATGGAGAAGTCTTGGGCCATGCGGACTAGAGCATCGTAGACGGCTGTATCGCCGTGGGGATGGTATTTCCCCAAGACCTCCCCGACGACACGAGCGCATTTGCGAAATGGGCGATCGGCGGTGAGTCCCAACTCGTGCATGGCATAGAGAATGCGGCGATGCACGGGTTTTAGCCCGTCTCTGGCGTCGGGAAGTGCCCTACCTACGATGACGCTCATGGCGTATTCGAGGTAGGAGCGAGACATTTCGTTACGCAGATCGGTAGGAATAATCCGTTCCCCAGCCGTGTTCATATGAGGTCTAAATACTCCGTAAAAATTCTAAAGCCAAATCTTATGCGAGGTTCGCTAACGGACAAAGCCTTGCCATTGTTTGTCAAAGTTGCTAAGTTGCGTTCAAAAGGGCTTTTCAGATAGGCACTTGCTATGAGAATTTTACCATATTTTGGGTAGGAAAATCTTGGCACCTCTCAGAGATAGAAAACCGGCGGTGGCTCTGTCTTTTGCTAGGATGTTGTTATCTGCGGTTTGAAACGAGCTGTCCGCTATGTTCCCAATTTTTTATTCAGAAAAGTTTTTACAACACCGCTCGGGTCGCTTTCACCCAGAACGCCCGGAGCGCTTGCAAAGGTTGGTGGCAACCCTGCAAAAACCCTACTGGCAAGGTAAGTTGCAATGGCACACCCCCACCGCGATTGAAGAACGTTCGCCGTTGCCATTTGCCCAGTGGGTCCACGCTCAAGAGTATATCGATCGCGTGGCACAGATTTCGCAAAATGGTGGCGGGCGCTTGGACCCGGATACGGGGCTATCTGCTTCTAGTTACGAGGTAGCCCTGTTAGGGATTAACGCTTGGATGGATGGGGTGGAGCAAGTACTCGGCAGCGGCAGTCCGGCGTTTGTGCTTTCGAGACCTCCCGGGCACCATGCTTTGAGCAATCGGGGCATGGGCTTTTGTATTTTTGCCAATGCGGCGATCGCGGCTCACTACGCCCTCAAACGATTGGGGGTCAAACGGGTGGCGATTCTCGATTGGGACGTTCACCACGGCAATGGCACCCAAGCCTTAATCGAATCCAGCCCCGAAATTGCCTACTGTTCCCTGCACGAATCTCCCCACTATCCCGGTACGGGGGATGCCCACGAACGGGGCGATTACAACAACGTACTCAATGTCCCCATGCCCCCCGGTAGCGGGATTCAAGAATATCGCGTGGCCTTTCGCGATCGCGTTTTGCCCTTCCTCAAAAGCTGGCATCCCGACTTGCTGGTTGTCAGTGCTGGCTACGATGCCCACGCCGCCGATCCCCTAGCTAGCATTCTGCTGCAAGCCCAAGACTTCGGCGAACTGACAGATTACGTTCTCGAAATTACGCCCTATACCCTGTTTGGTTTGGAAGGGGGCTACGAGTTGGATGCCCTCACAGAATCGGTTACTACCACCATCGAGCGATGCTTGGCCTTGGGACACCAACCCTCCCAAAGCCGGTGCTAACCCATGCTTTTCGCCCATCTCCTCGCGCCATACCGTAAGGGCGCTCATGGGTGGCACCCCTACTGGAGTTGGACCATCAAGAACCATCCCAAGCCCAACCGGCTTGGTACGTTCGCCTGCGTTTTTGGTGGCAGTGCCCCCTTTCCCACACCCCTCTTTACCAAGCGATCGCATTGGTTTTTTTCCTGGAACAGGCCAGTATCCAGGCGGGCCCACCATCCTATCGCCAGCGCCTGTTAGAAATTATCCCCCCTGCCACGCGGGATGCACTTCTGCAAGTGCAATCTTACATGCTGCGCGCTCGTCCGGCAGATTTTCGCGGTGCCGGTCGAGAGCCCCATCTCTGGCACCACCTAAACCAAGACGACATCCAACGCCTGCCAGGGTGTCTGCTGCTGGTGACTCCGACACCTACGGATGCGTACGGCTACCAGTTGGATGCCCAACCGCCCCACCAGCACAAGGCCGTTTTACCGCTCGAGGAGTGGTGCGGCAGATTTCCCTTGGTTTTCTGGCAACCTCGAAACAGTTTTGGAGTTACGACCGGGGAAACCGGCTACGCCCTTTGGGGTGCCCTACTGGGTTCCTATCAATTGGCGAAAGTGGCCGATTTTATTGGTGACTTGCCAGCCACAACTAACTAGCAATATCCCGGGGAACGCCTTCTAAGGCTTCTTCTTCGGTTTCAAAAATTTCAAAGACGGAATCCATCATGGTTACTTCAAAGACCAGCTTGGCTTCTGGATGGACGTTGCAAATGCGGAAGCTGCCTTTGACTTTATCCGCATCCCGCATGCCAGCAACTAAAGAAGTCAATCCAGAACTGTCAATGAAGTTCACTTGACCGAGATTCACAACCACATGGGGGCTCAGTTTGGAGATACACTCCTGCAACTTCAAACGAAATTGCCATGCAGTCGTAATATCCAAACGTCCGCTGGGTGCTAGGACAATCGCGGTTTTACCGTCTTTGGTGGTGTGTGTTTTCTGGTCTATGTGAATCACTGAAACTCCCCTCTCAATCTATCTATAAAATGCTTTTGCTTGGCGTTTTAAGTATAACCGTTCAAGTATATGCTACCTGAGAAGTGGCGGGGTCAAAAGTCAGCCTCGCCTGTCAGAGCCAGAAAATTTATCCCGAGGCTCTGTTCCCATAATAACCGCTTTGGTTGGCAAGGACATCCTTCCAAATTGGCCGTGCCCCCAAAATTCTCAAAAAAACAACCAGGGGCAGCGATCGCTTTCCTGGCGTTCCCCTTGGTGGACGGAATGCGGTTTGGGAGCAGGCCGGGCGGAAACTTTATGCCTTCAAAGACCAGTTTGCCCAATCTTGTGGTTTGAGAAACACTTCGTACAGTTCGGCTTCGGGGGTATTGGGTTCCGGTTGGTAGCCGTATTCCCAGCGCACCATGGGAGGAAGGGACATTAAAATGGATTCGGTGCGTCCGTTGGTTTGCAAGCCGAAAATGGTGCCCCGGTCGTAAACCAGGTTGAACTCTACGTAGCGACCGCGGCGGTAAAGTTGAAAGTTGCGTTCTCTTTCGCTGTAGGGGGTGTCCTGGCGGCGTTCCACAATGGGTTGGTAGGCGGGGAGAAAGGCACGACCGCAATCTTGCACGAAGGCAAATAGGGATTCCCAGCTGCGATCGCGTACGGGACCCACTTGCTGGCTGATTTGGGCGGCGGGGCCTTCGGGATGGGGACCTTGGTACAGTTCGCCGTCGCTGCTTTGATAGTCGAAGAAAATGCCACCTACCCCGCGCATTTCCTGGCGGTGTTTGATGTAAAAGTATTCATCGCACCAGGGTTTAAAGACGCGATAGTAATCTTGATGGTGGCGATCGCAGGTTTCTTTTAGGGTGCGGTGGAAGTGGACCGCATCTTCTGCTTGGGGATAGTAGGGGGTGAGGTCCGCCCCGCCACCAAACCACCACACCGGTCCGGCTTCAAAATAGCGGTAGTTTAGGTGAACGGTGGGTAGGTAGGGATTGCGTGGGTGGATCACCATGGAGGTACCGGTGGCATAGAATTGATGTCCCTCCGCTTCGGGGCGCTGTTTGAGAATGGAAGGGGGCAATTTGGACCCCCAAACTTCAGAAAAATTTACGCCACCCTGTTCGATGACGCTTCCTGCTTTCATGACGCGCGATCGCCCGCCACCGCCATCTTCCCGGGTCCAGGTATCTTCTTGGAAACGGCCGTCGCCATCCAATTGTTCCAATCCCTGGCAAATTTCATCTTGTAGCGATCGCATAAACTTACTGACCCGTTGGGTGGCATCTTCGGGCGGACGGGCACGATCGTTTGTTTCGGAAGTTGAAGAAAAAGTCATTACGAGTTCGTACTACCAAACACCAAGAACAAGAAAATAAAAAGCTTTCCCAATGGTAGGGGATCGATGCATTTTCTATTATTTCAGGGCAAAAGCGCACCACCGTCAACCCCGCGCCTCCTCCAAGAACCACCACGGTTGCCTCCCTAGAAAAGCATCAGATTCCCGTAGCTCCATCGCAGCAACCATGAGTTGGTTGTTGCCCGCCTGCTGCCATCGGTTGGTTTTTTCTAGCGCTTGTGCTAGCTTCCTAAATAGACAAAATCCGGCGATCGCCGGATATCGATATCCATGCCTGCACTCGAATCAAAAACGATGCCCCCACCTCCGTAGCGATCGCAGTTGCTGGTTGGCTTTTTCAGGTAAAACTCTCGCTTCTTTACCATCCCAAAAGTCAACCAAATAGCTGCCCACCCTATGGATTTTCCAGGACCATTCCGGTCCTTTTCCGCCAAATTCATTGTTGCTAAAAACCATAAAAAACAAATCAATGGTTCGTTTTCTCGTGCCCAAAAATTCAGCAAACAGCCTTCAAAGGGGAGCCATTTATGTCTGAAGAACTGACTGCCCAAGCCATTTTAGAAGCCCTGCGTCCGGTCCAAGACCCGGAACTAAAAAAAAGCTTGGTCGATCTCAACATGATTCGCAACGTACAAGTGACCGATGGCAACGTGCGCTTTTCCCTGGTGCTTACCACCCCAGCTTGCCCGTTGCGAGAATTTATCGTGGAAGACTGCGAAAACGCTGTCAAACAGCTTTCCGGGGTCCAAGAGGTACAGGTAGATGTAACCTCGGAAACGCCACAGCAAAAATCCCTCCCCGACCGCCAAGACATTCCTGGGGTAAAAAATATCATTGCCATCTCCAGCGGCAAAGGAGGAGTCGGCAAAAGCACCGTCGCCGTCAACATTGCCGTTTCCCTCGCCCAATCCGGTGCCAAAGTAGGCATGATTGACGCAGACATTTACGGTCCCAACGCCCCCACCCTCCTGGGGTTAAGCGATGCCCAAGTGATGGTCCGCGAAGGTGCCAACGGCGAGGTTTTGGAACCCGCCTTCAACCACGGCGTGAAACTAGTTTCCATGGCCTTTTTAATTGAAAAAGACCAGCCCGTCATTTGGCGCGGACCCATGCTCAACGGCGTTATTCGCCAATTTTTATATCAAGTACAGTGGGGCGAGTTAGACTATTTGATTGTAGATATGCCCCCGGGAACCGGCGACGCCCAGCTCACCCTGGCCCAAGCAGTTCCTATGGCAGGTGCTGTCATTGTCACCACCCCACAAAACGTGGCTTTGTTGGATGCCCGCAAAGGCTTGCGGATGTTCGAGCAGCTCAACGTACCTATTTTGGGGCTGGTGGAAAATATGAGCTACTTTATTCCCCCAGATATGCCCGAAAAAAGATACGATCTGTTCGGTTCCGGCGGTGGCGAAAAGACCTCCAACGAATTGAACATTTCTTTGTTGGGCTGCATTCCCTTAGAAATTGACCTGCGCGAAGGGGGCGATCGCGGTTTGCCCATTGTCTTAGAACATCCCGACTCCGCTTCCGCCCAAGCCCTGAAAACCATTGCCCAACAAATGGCAGCCAAAGTCTCCGTTGCTGCCCTAGCCTCCTAACCCCTGTCCGTATATCGTCCTCGACTATGTGGCAATCTTCTCTGCGTCGAATTCGTTGGTCCAATATTTTGACCCCCTGGCAAAATATCGACTGGCTGTTGATCGCCCTCCCCACTAGCTTGATGCTGTTTGGCGGTTTGATTATCAAAAGCACCCAAGGGGAGAATCCCCAAGTGCAGTGGTGGCAGCACTGGTTTGTGGGGGTCATTGGCGTTGCCATTTCCCTGGCCCTGGGGCGCTGGCGATACGACGCTTTGATTCGCTGGCGCTGGGCGATCTACGGCATCACCAACATCCTGCTGGTGGCGGTCATTTTCCTGGGAACCACGGCTTTGGGGGCCCAGCGGTGGCTAACCATTGGCGGGTTGAACGTGCAGCCGTCTGAATTTGCCAAACTGGGGGCGATCGTGACGCTGGCGGCTTCCCTGCACGAGCGCTCTGCCTCCCAGATGCGGGAAGTTTTTAAAATTCTCGCGATCGCGGCGGTGCCTTGGGTTTTGGTATTTTTACAACCCGATTTGGGCACTTCTTTGGTGTTTGGGGCGATTACCCTGGGCATGCTCTACTGGGGCAACGCCCATCCGGGTTGGTTGATTTTGCTGGTATCGCCAGCGATTTCCGCAATTGTATTTGGCATCTATTTTCCCGCATGGTTGGTTTGGACGGTCGTAGTGACGATTTTGGCGGCCAGTAGCTTGCCTTGGAAGCGTTTTGGCGCTTTGAGCATTTTGATTGCCAACGTCGTTGCTGGCAAACTGGGACAGGTACTGTGGGGATTGCTCAAAGATTACCAAAAAGACCGTATTTTAAGTTTTCTCGACCCCTCGGAGGACCCCCTGGGGTCGGGGTATCACTTGATTCAATCCCGCATTGCTATTGGTGCCGGGCAGCTCTGGGGGCGCGGCTGGCAGGAAGGCACGCAAACCCAACTGGATTTCATTCCCGAACAGCATACCGACTTTATTTTCTCTGCCATTGGCGAAGAATTGGGGTTTGTAGGCTGTATCGGAGTGTTGCTGGCTTTTTGGTTGATTTGCTTGCGTTTGGTGCTGGTGGCCCAAAATGCTAAAGATAATTTTGGGTCTTTGCTGGCGATTGGGGTTTTGTCGATGCTGTTTTTCCAGGTGATGGTCAACATCGGCATGACCATTGGGTTGGCACCGGTAACCGGCATTCCCCTCCCCTGGATTAGCTACGGGCGCTCGGCGATGGTCACCAATTTTATTGCCATTGGTTTGGTAGAATCGGTTGCTAACCACCGCCAACGATGGCGATTTTGAGAGAATCTGGGGACAATTTCCTTTTGACACTCTCACGAATTCAATTCGTGAGATTCTCGCTTCATTGGGTGTGCCTGTGAAAAGATTCGCTATGAACTAGTCCATTCCCGGCAACAGGGACGCTCAACGAGCATTTTTCCGCCCTGTGGTGGACGTACTGGCGACACTTCGATTCCAAACCACTTGTGCTGCTGCCACGTCTCGATGGGTTCGATCGTCGCAGTGGGAGCAGAAATGAGTTCTTTGAGAAAGCGGCTTTTTCCCTGTATGGACGCCACAATGGGGACAAATTTGACTGGTCTGTTTGGCATCTACTGCCGGCTTAGTATTTACCACGCTTCAAACAGCCCCAAAACCAAATAGACTTGTGCTGAGCTACGCCGAAGCATAGAAACTCACCCCAAGCCGCATCGAGACAAAATTTGGCTCACTGACCTCGCCCCAGCGCTTTCAGATTCAACGCCTCGGCAAAAATGCTGTCAGCTTGGTTGCACAAATGGTGAGCCCACTTCAAGACAAAGTCTCTTCGAGATTTGGTTACATGTTCGTACAATTGGGCGATGCGATGTTGAATCAAATGCCAACGCTTGGAACCCTTTTTCTACGGGTTGAGCTTTGGTTGCAGCCATTTCAGCTTGCCAAAAGCCTGCACGAACAATCGTGGGTGGTCAATCAATTCACCGTCGCTGGTAGCTAAATAGCTTTCCAACCCCACCTCCAATCCGATGGCATGACCGCTGCTTCGGCGTAGCTCAGCACCAGTTATAGATGGTTGGGGAACCTCTACATCAGCTGGTACCGGATAAAATAATATAGTACCCGCTCGCTCTTTTCAGGATTTGTACTTGCTTAACCACAAAGCCCTCGGGAAGCAGGACTGTTTCATTCTCAAGGCCAAACTTTTTAAGAAGGTTCTGAAACTCCCTTCAAGTCTGTCGTTCACCATTTTTTCTTCCCGAAAAAATTTCCGAGGAAGGAAAAATGGACAAAATTACTGCCACTGCTAGAATTTGGCATTTGAAAAAAATTGACAATGAAACAGCCCTGCTCACCGAAGGGAACGAGACTTGAAAAATCGTAGTTTCCCAATTTTCGGAAGATCGATTTGATTCCCTTCGATACAGGTTTCCTTGACTTTGGGAAAAACAAAGGAGCGAAATTGCCCTTTTTTCTTAAAACGAAAAAAACCAAATCCCCGTCGGTACATGTCCACCCCTGCAGTCTCCAAACATTTGAGTGCTTGTGCTGAGTTACGCCGAAGCATTTGCTGCCAGACTTGCGATCGGGGGATTTTTAATTGGGGATGGTCTTTCTTGGCTGGTGTTAATGCCTGGCACTGACTGGCAGAGGTAGGGCGAGGGGCATCGGCGGGAATGATGTACTCGCCTGCCCAACCACAGGCATTGACAGGCGATTTTCGGGATTTGAGCCCATCTTGGCGTTCTCTCAGTCCATCATTGCCAACTTGCCGACAGATTTCCCACCACGACTCCATTGTTTGAGCCTGGCGACATGTCGGCTTGAGCTGAGCCGGTCGAAGCATTTGAGTTTAAACTCTTAGCTAAGAGTCAACATGATGTACGAACATAGATTAAAAAAATTTCGCCTGCTTTTTTAGGTTTTAGCACCTCAACTTGATTGTAACGGCGGCTCAAGCCGCACGGGTCGCTTTTCATCCCTGCTTTCAAAAGTCAGGGCTTTCAAGCTCCCAATTCATGCGGTAAACTTGAAAACAAGTTGGGATTGATTTTGAGGAAAAATTTTGATGATTTTGCCCGGTTCTGCTGTAAAAGTGGTTAATTCTGCAGATATTTATTACGAATTCCAAGGACAGGTACAGCGCGTTGCCGATGGGAAGGTAGCGGTGCTGTTTGAAGGGGGAAATTGGGACCATACCGTGACCTTCAAACTCTCGGACTTGGAATTGGTGGATGCCAAAGCCGGTAAAGTCAGCTCTCCCGGCTGAAGCACGGGGACTTCATGCCTCCAGCTTCAGGTAGCTGACTAGCCTCAGCCCTTGGGGGCTATGTTTTTAGGGTCATGGCACCTACAAATTGCTTTTGGTGTTGGTCGCTCTGCCGTTAACGGTTAAACTGCCCTACCAGGGGTCAGGCAGTGCCATTAGCCCAACCAGCCCGAAAAACATGGGCCAGGAAAACATAACGCTGTGCCGGGGAGGCGATTCCGGCTAGAACCCCGAAAGAGCGGAAACTGCAGGTCTTTTCGCTCTCGGTGGGTGTGGGGAAGGCGACTTTAGTCGCCGTTCTTTTTTCCTCCCAGCGCTAAAGCGACAGGGCTTGCCAACGTATCGAAGATTTTTCGTGCAGAAAGCGAAAAAATAGGTTTTCCTGGTTTCTTGGTTGGGCCAAGGTGTTCCCCAGGTTGCTGGCTGTCAAAAATTGGTTGCTATGCGCTTACCCTTACCGCAATTTTCCCCAAGCGATCGCCATCCCAATCACATTGCGGAGGTGATCGAAACGGCGACAACGGAGTTTCTGTCCCAATGTTTGGAACCGGAGGACTTAAACTTTCCGCCGATGCCGCCTTTTGGTAGTTGGGTCAAAGCTTTTGATGAAGAAAGCAACAATACCATCTACGGGGTGGTGTACCATGCCTGTACGGTGCCTATTGATTCGGTCCATCGGGCGCGGGCTTTGGGTATGTCTTTAGAACAGCTGCGCGAGCAACAACCGCAGATTTTTGCCATGTTGAAAACGGAGTTTCGCACGGCGATTGTGGGATTTACCCAAATCGATCCCTTAGCCCAGGGCAACGGACGCCGCAGCGATGCTCAAATGCCCAGTGGCGATCGCCTTCGCCAGCACCTGCCACCGCGCCCCCCACAAATTCACCAAGCGGTATACCAGTGCGAGGCAGAAGAGATTATCGCGTTTACCGAACAGTTGGATTTTCTACGGATTTTGCTGCAAATTCCTACAGCCCCGGTGGACTCCTTGGCGGCGGCAGCTATCCGGGAAGCCTATCGCATCCGTCAGTTCGACCGCGATTGGTTGGTACGGGCGGGACGCCATTTGGGCATTCTGTTGAAAGATGACTACGACCGCCTGCGGAGCATTCTCAATCAAATTCATCCCTGAAGCAATTTTGTTGAATTGGTCAAAATGAAAGACAAATTTTTCAATTGGCTCAATACGTTTTTGGTAGCCGATGTTTTCTTGGTTTTGTTCGCGTTTGCCTGGCTGGCGATCGCGGTTTTGGGACGTTCTCTAGATATTCCTTTGGGGTTGGATTTATGGTACCGTTTGTGGGAGCCTGTCTTTACCCCAGCTATTGGCTTGTTAATGGCCGGGGCGATTTTGAGCGGTTTGACCAGTTGGGTTTTAAAGCGACTCGACCGCGCCCGATAAGCGCCGTCGGACGCCGAACTTTTGCCGATCCCCAACCTGAGATGGCAAAATGGAGAAACTGGGAAACGCTTTCCCACAGCCTTCTTTTCGCAAAAACCCACCTTGGCAAACGTCTAATTTAAAGACATAATAAAAAATATTTGAGCCTACTATGTTAACCGTGGATAACCTCCGTACTGTCTCCGATACCAAAAGAGCTTTTTATAGCCACCATACGCGCCCCATCAACTCAATTTACCGGCAATTTGTAGAAGAGTTGATGGTAGAAATGCATTTGCTAAGCGTCAATGCCAACTTCCAGTACGACCCCATTTACGGCTATGGGGTGGTTTCTACTTACGAGCAATTCATGCAGGGCTACAAACCGCCACAGGATAAAGATTCGATTTTCGATGCCCTGTGCCAGTCCATTAACAGCGATCCCCAACAGTATCGCCAGGACGCCCAGCGTTTGGAGGCGTTAGCAGCGGAACTGACCCCCGAGAAAACGTTTGAGTTGCTAACCCAACCCCAACAAGCCGCCATTGACGGTCTGGAAAACAGCGATACAGCTAGGGAAGTGCAACAGCAGTTGCAAGCGATCGCCAACCATCCCAACTTCAAGTACAGTCGCTTGTTTGCCATTGGCTTGTACGGCATGCTCGCCCAAAGCAACGCCGGGTGGCTGCAAGAAGATGACAGTTGGAAATCTGGTTTTGGAAAAATTGCCGACGCCTTAAACCTGCCCCAGGAAAAAATCGTGAAAGATATCGACCTGTATCGCAGCAACCTGGATAAAATGCAACAGGCACGCGATTTGATGCAGGAAATCCTGGAGTCCAACCGCAAACAACAGCAAAGGCGTGTCCAACAGAAAGAAAAAGCCCAAACCAAGGAATCACAAGAGGATAACAACGAATCTGAAGACCGTGCTGGCGAATCTCCCAGCGATAGTAGTTCGGAAAGCAACGCCGAAAATCGTTCTTAAACGCGCCTAAAGAACCGGGTACTTAGGGCGCGAGGACAGTGCTAGTTTTTTGATGGTGGGGAAGGGAGCTGGCGCACGAATTTTCCCCAAAGCTGCGCTGCTTGGGCGCTGCTGCCGTAGGTGGGTTGGTTGTCGTCGTTGCCCAACCAGACACCAGCGAGTAGTTGTCTTTCGCTCAAGTAGCCCACAAACCACAAATCCCGGTTGCGGTCGGTGGTGCCGGTTTTGCCCAAGATGCCACTGCGGCTGTCGGCGGCTGCAGCGGCGGCCGTTCCCGTGCCCCGTTCTACGACGCCCCGCAACAGTTCGGTCATGGTTTGCGCCACCCCCGGGTCCAAAACTTGCTGCCCGCGTTTGTGACTTCCATTGTAGATTTCCCGGCAAGTGCTGGGTTTTTGCGGATTGGTGCAGTTGCTGCTATCCCAAACCCGAAGGATGGTATGGGGGATGTGGCGCACGCCGCTATCCACGAAAGCAGTATAGGCACCCGTCAGTTCCAACAACGTCACTTCACTGCTTCCCAAGACCAAGCCGGGGGCGGGCGTCAACTCCGAACGAATCCCCATGGTGTGGGCTAGCTCGATGATGGGTTGCAAGCCCACTTGTTGGGCAATTCTCAAAGCGATGACGTTTTCCGATTGCGCCAATCCCCGATACATATCGACGCGATCGCGCCCGCCACTACGTTCGCAGCCCCGAAAGGAGCGCCCTTGCCAAAACAGGGGTTCGCAGGAATAGGTATTGTGGGGAGATATCCCCGATTGCAACGCCGCGGCATAGGCAAATGCTTTGAAGGTGGAACCGGGTTGCCTGGCAGCTTGGGTAGCGCGGTTGTACTGGCTTTTGGCATAGTCGGCACCGCCCACCATGGCGCGTACGGCACCGGTTTTCCCGTTGAGGGCGACCAAGGCACCTTGTTGGAATCGCAATCGCTGCCCGGTGGTGGCGAGGGTGTGGCGTACGGTTTTTTCGGCGATCGCTTGCATTTGCGGGTCTAGGGTGGTTTGCACGATCCAGTTGCCTTCGGCGGCGACGGATTGCCCCAGCAAGTTTTCTAGTTCCTGTAAAACGCGGTCGTAGAAATAGGGAGCGATGGTCTGGTTGATAATTTCTTTGGCTTTGGGGTTAACTTCAATGGGCGATCGCCGGGCGCGGTCGGCTTCTTCTGGGGAAATCATGCCCAGGGTGCGCATGCGCTGCAAAACCCCGTTGCGCTGGCGGATGGCACGTTCGTAGTTTTGTACGGGGTTGAAGCTGTTGGGGGCTGGTAAAATTCCCACTAGGGTTGCCGCTTCTGAGAGGGTTAAATCCCGCGCCGATTTGTCAAAGTAAAATTGGGCGGCATCTTCAAATCCGTACAAGTTCAACCCCAAAAAGACTTGGTTGAGATAGCTTTTTAACAGTTGGTCTTTGCTGTAAAACATTTCCAACCGTAAGGCTACAGCTGCTTCGCGCAGTTTCCGGGCGGCAGAATCTTCCGTCCCTACGTAGTCGCGAAACAAACTTCTAGCCAGCTGTTGGGTAATGGTACTGGCCCCTTCGCGAATTTCGCCACCGCGCAGGTTGACCACCATTGCCCGTACAACGCCAATGGGGTCGATGCCAAGATGCCAGTAAAAGCGGCTGTCTTCCGAAGCGATCGCAGCTGCTACCAAATCTTCGTCGAATTGTTCCAAACGGGGAATTTCTACGTGGGTGTTGCCCGATTCTTCCCGCAGGAGGGTTTCCCCGTCGCGGGCGTACACGGCCACCGGTCCGGTGATGGAGATTTCCTCTAGCGATCGCTGCAGTTTGGGATTTTGCCATTCCAGTCCGATCCAAACCGCTGCCACCAAGCTCACGCCAAATAGGCCGTAACAACCCCAATGGAAGAGGCGCTGGTACCACGGGGGTGGATTGACATACTGGATGCGAACTGCTTTAGCCAAATCCGGCGGTCCTAGGGTAAGAAAGTCTCCGTGGCGCAGGGGCAACTGGCGAACGCGGCGCTTGCCTTGATAGATACCGTTACTGGAACCAGCATCTTCCAGAATGAAGCGGGGGCGGTGGCTGTGGCGATCGCGGGTGAGGGAGAGGTGTTTTTTGCTGGCAAGGGAGCTGCTGACCACAATGTCGCAGAATTTGCTGGAACGACCGAGCAGGTAATATTCGCCCACCAAGGGATAGACATCCGCCCGGTCGCTATCGGCATCTTGCACCCAAAGTTCGGGAACCCTAGCATTCGGGTTGAGGAGGAGTTGGGAAAAGTTAACCTTTCCCGGAATGGTTTTGACCGCCTGCGTTGCGTTGGTGAGAATGGTTTGAATCTTGCGAGGGGGTGGAGGGGAACTCATGGGTTAGCTGGAAATTGTGGCAGCTGGCAAGCTCTTAACAAAATTGCCCAGCCGGAAACTGGTGCTGGTGTCGTTTGCTTACCATTGTACTTGTGGAGTTGCAACTTTTCGTCCCGGGGCATCTCGATCGTAGCCAATCGTTGCGAGAGACATTTACGAACGGTCCTGGGTTTCTCTTTTTTTCCCTCGGGAAGGGGGTTGGAAAAAGGTCAGCAATAACAAGACGATGCCCACATTGATGAAAACGTCGGCGAGATTGAATATGGGAAACTGAATGAGCCGAAAATCGAGAAAATCGACTACTTCCCCGGCAAAAAAGCGATCGATGCCATTGCCCAAGGCACCGCCGAGAATAAAACCATATCCCGCTTGTTCGGAGCGCGGCAGGCGCGAAGCCCACGTTCCCAATGCAATCAATCCCAGGCTAACGCCTAAAGAAAGCCAGCGCAACCATTCGCCCTGTTCGGCAAACAAACTAAAAGCAGCGCCTTTATTAGTGACAAAAGTAAAGTGGAAGACTTGTGCCCAGAGGGGTTGGCTCTCTCCCAGGTCAAAATTTTGGAGAACCCACCATTTGCTCAGGCGATCGCAAACGAGGCTAATCAGGGCAGCTATCCAAAAGAGGCGATTCTTGAATCTCATCAGGCGCTTGGTTGCATGTTTCCCGTTCCAGGGGCAGGAAGCTTTGGGAGGCTAAACAATTTGACTGAGAAGATTTCCCAAACAAAACACAATAAACTTATTATAGCTTTTCTGCTTGCTAGAGGAAACGATTTTGTTGCCCGTTGCAGCCGTTCAATAAAATAAAATATGCCGCAGAAAAAAAGCGATCGCGGCAATCGCACAGGCAACAATGGCGTGGCTGCCGAGGGGATGCCAAGAGTACATCAAAGCATCTTGCCAAAAAGGGTCTAGCGACTCGGAGAGTTTCCCTTGAATAGTATACAAAATCCCCAAATAGCTCATCCCCACCACATGGATCCCCAACAAGCCGCTAAAGCAACTAATGGCTAAAAATTCCAATCGCGGTGGCAGCCAAAAAGATAAAACGCCACACAACCATCCCCCCAACACAAACCCCAAAATATAACCAAAGGTGGGTTCACCGATATACTCCCAACCGCCACCTTGAGCAAAAATCGGAAACCAAGTCAAGCCCAAAAGAATATAGGAAACTTGAGAGAGAAAAGCGGCGGTTTTCCCTCCCAAACAGCCTACAAAGAGAACGGCACCTACCTGATAGGTGACACCTAAGGAATATACCTTAACCCCTTGTTGGGGCCAATCCCAGGGAAAGTTGGCAATTGAGGCTTCTAAAAACGTGCCACCAACGGTCAAAAGCAAGCCAATTAACGACCATACAAGTTGCAAAGGGGTGGGCACGGGAATTTCAAAATTAGAAAATGACCAGGTAGGCATAGCGAACAAGGCGTTCCAGGATGAAGGACCGAATCCCAGAACGCACGTGTTGGGATTCAGTGTTCCTTCATCCTCTCATAGCCATTGATTAATGCCTAGTGAACGCGACTAGCGATTCATTGCTACGCAATAGAATCGTAGCTTCCCCATCCTGCTACCACCAGAGGGAGGCGGCGCTCTCGCCTACTGCCAGGAACTTCTGCGGTCGCAGCA
>NZ_LNDC01000106.1:42615-52105 GCF_001870905.1 Geitlerinema sp. PCC 9228 | reverse complement strand
TTCGATACGCTGACAGATGTCTTGCACTGCTTGAGCGTCAACGGTTTTCCAGGAAGGATTACGTTTTCTGAGCTTAGCAATATGTTTCTGGAGCTTGGAGCAGTTCAAGTGTTTGCCCCACATCCGATAGTACCGACGATACAACGCAATACAGTGGTTGTAAATCGTTCCCGAGGCATTAACGATGCGCTTCAGGTGACGATTTCGCTTGTGGTTGTACAGCTTGAACTTGAGCGTCTTCATACTATTACAATAGCCTATTGAGGTAGCCAGTGGGTAGCCAGTTCCATGAAATTAAGATTAAGTGTCAGGATTGAGGCAGGACGACTTGAGAAGCTGTGACGGCGGCTAAAGCCGCACGAGTCGCTTTTCCACCCCGCGCTAAAGCAGCAGGGCTATCAAGCTCCCGACCTATTCACGTATGGAATGGCTAGGACAGTTTTTTGCGTCGGTGTTTGGATCGGCATTGGGGAAATTCGTGGCGAATGCGGACGGTGGTGGATAGAAAATTTTCTGCCAATCGAGATAAGATCGCCGTGTGCTACTGAGCGGCCGGCGGGAAATGCTTGTATCGAACGCGGTGTATCTGGTAGCTAGGCAATTCCGACTTCGGCTGGGTGGCTAGATAGTGCCCCGATTTGCGCTAGACTGGCAGGCAATTTCATCGATGGCAAGCTGTGGCTTGGCTGGTTTTCTCGACCCCATTTCCTGGGGCGGGAAATGTTAGCGCGCGATCGCAATTTGCCCGCGATCGCAGTGGGGAGATTTGTTTCGATCGATAAAGTGGTACGAGTGGGTATTCTCAAACGACTCGCTCGGCGTGTGTTTGTCTTTGTCTAGGGATGTTGTTATGTCCGAGTTGATCCAGGCTGTTATTCATTCTGAAGAAAAACTAGATCTGCGCCAATTCATTCTCGACCTGCGAGCGAAAGAACAAAAATACTTGCTGCGCAACGATATCGAACGTGCTTTTGCAGAATACTGCCACAAGCACGAGAAACCGGCGTCTTTCTACAACAGTTCCCATTTGGGAAATCTGATTTACTATACCCAAGAAATTATCCTGGAAGAGGAAAGCATTTGCACCATCGTCCGCCCGCAAATTGCCATCCAACAAGCCTACCGCATCGACGAGGAAATGGGGGTCGAACCCATGTCGGTGCAGGATTTGCTTGACGTGCGCGATCGCTTTGTAGATCGCTATTTCCCGCACGAAGGGGATGTTTTTGAAATCGATTTCAAACCGTTTTACGATTACTCCCCCACCATTCGCGATCCCAAAAATATTGGCAAGGGCTTGCAATTTCTCAACCGCTATCTATCCAGCAAGCTCTTCCAAGACCCGCAAAAATGGTTGGAGTCCTTATTTCAATTCTTGCGCCTGCACTCTGCCAATGGCATGCAGCTGCTGATTAACGACCGCCTCAAAACCAAGGAAAATCTCTCCAAAAGCGTCAAGCAAGCCCTGGCTTATGTCAATCGGGTGAACCCGGAAACCCCCTACAGCGAGTTTCGCTTTGATTTTCAAGGATTGGGCTTCGAACCGGGTTGGGGCAATACTGCCTCCCGCGTGAAAGAAACCCTGGAAATTCTCGACGAACTCATTGACTCGCCGGACCACCAAACTCTGGAAGCCTTCATTTCCCGGATTCCCATGATTTTCAAAATCGTGCTGGTTTCCGTGCATGGCTGGTTCGGTCAGGAAGGGGTTTTGGGTCGTCCGGATACTGGCGGTCAGGTGGTTTACGTCCTCGACCAAGCCCGCAGTTTGGAAAAACAGTTGCAGGCAGAATTCGAACAGCAAGGTTTGGACGTTCTCGGGGTTCATCCCCAGGTGATTATCCTCACTCGTTTGATTCCCAACAGCGACGGCACTCTGTGCAACCAACGCCTGGAAAAAATTCGGGGAACAGATAACGGCTGGATTTTGCGGGTGCCTTTCCGGGAGTTTAACGCCAATGTGACGCAAAATTGGATTTCCCGCTTTGAAATTTGGCCGTACTTGGAAACCTATGCCTTGGATGCGGAAAAAGAACTGCTGGCACAGATGCAGGGCAAACCGGATTTGGTCATCGGCAACTATTCCGATGGCAATTTGGTGGCGTTTTTGCTCGCCAGACGCCTGAAGGTGATCCAGTGCAATATTGCCCACGCTCTGGAAAAATCCAAGTACCTGTTTAGCAATTTGTACTGGGAGGATTTGGAAGACCGCTATCACTTCTCCCTGCAATTTACCGCGGACTTGATTGCCATGAACGCGGCGAATTTTATTGTGAGCAGTACCTACCAAGAAATTGTGGGGACCGAAGATGGGGTGGGTCAGTACGAGTCCTACTCCTGTTTCACCATGCCCCAACTGTATCATGTGGTTCACGGTATCGAACTGTTTAGTCCTAAGTTTAATTTGGTTCCTCCTGGCGTGAACGAGGCGGTGTATTTCCCCCATACTCGGGAAGAATTGCGCTTGCATGGCATGCGCGATCGCTTGGAAGAGTTAGCTTTTACCCTGGAAGATCCGGACCACGTCTTTGGCAAGTTAGACGAGCCTGACAAACGGCCGATTTTCTCCATGGCGCGTTTGGACCGGATTAAAAATCTCAGCGGTTTGGTGGAGTGTTTCGGCAAAAGTAAGGAACTGCAACAGCGATGCAACCTGATTTTGGTGGCGGGCAAGTTGCGTCCGGAAGATTCCAACGACACCGAAGAAATTGCCGAAATCCACAAACTTTATCAGCTCATCGATGAGTACAATCTCTACGGCAAAATTCGTTGGTTGGGCGTGCGGCTTTCCAAGAGCGATTCCGGGGAAATTTATCGGGTGATTGCCGACCGCCAGGGGATTTTCGTCCAACCGGCCTTGTTTGAAGCCTTTGGTTTGACCATTCTGGAGGCAATGATTTCCGGGTTGCCCCCATTTGCCACCCAGTTTGGCGGACCTTTGGAAATTATACAGCATGGGAAAAATGGGTTTTTGATTAACCCCACCAACGTGGAAGAAACCGCTGATATCCTGCTGGCGTTTATCCAAAAATGCGATCGCGATCCCCAATACTGGCAGCAGCTTTCCGAACGGGCGATCCAACGGGTGTACAGCTGCTACACGTGGAAAATCCACACCAATCGCATTCTCACCCTCAGCAAAATTTACGGATTCTGGAACTATTCCTCCCAAGAAAATCGGGAAGACTTGTTGCGCTACATTGAAGCCCTATTTTACCTGGTGTACAAACCGCGGGCGCAGCAGTTGCTAGAAAAACACAACCAACTCTAACCGGCAACGCCAGGGAATCGAGAGGAAACCAAATCTCCATGCCATGGGGTTTCCTCTTGCCGACCCTAGCTCAAATCCACCCCCCGCAAGCCTTTTTTCGCTGCTTCGGCGGCGTTTAATTTTTGGTTGAGTTCCCGCGTGCGGCGGGAGAGCAAGCGAATGATGTTGATGGCAATGCCGGGGGTTTCGTCGATGGCATCGTAGAGTTGCTGTTGGGTGAGTACCAAACATTCGCAGGGTTCTAAAGTAGAAACCGTGGCCGAACGCGGTTCTGCATCAAATAGGGACATTTCCCCAAAACATTTGCCTTTGCCCAACTGAGCCAACTCCCGATCGCCGATGTGCACCCGTACGCGACCGGATACCACAATATACAGCGATCGCCCCTCTTGACCTTCCATAAAAATCGTATAATTGGCGGGAAACGAGAGTTCGTCCATTACCGAGGCCAGACGCACGAGAAAATCATCGCGCAACTCTTTAAAAATGGGGACCCCCCGGACAAATAATAAGCGATCGAGACTGGTTAACATATTGAAAACGTATGCGAGCCTGTGGAAGCAAAGAATGCTGGATGGAAATCTGGGCACATCCACCGCTGGGGTGCGCCGCAT
Organism: Geitlerinema sp. PCC 9228; assembly: GCF_001870905.1. Taxonomy (NCBI): domain Bacteria; kingdom Bacillati; phylum Cyanobacteriota; class Cyanophyceae; order Geitlerinematales; family Geitlerinemataceae; genus Geitlerinema; species Geitlerinema sp. PCC 9228. The sequence goes on along the minus strand of NZ_LNDC01000106.1, from coordinate 48,220 downwards.
TCAAACCAACCACAATTAGGTACCGAACAACTAGTTTGGGAATCTGGGCAGCATGCACAGGCGGCAGGAACCAAAAATCGAGTTGGTCGCCGTAGTTGGTTGATCCTCTAAAGCGAGCTGGTGGAACCATCCCCCTTGAATTCTGCCATCATTTGCCGCACTTGCGCCGCCACCAATGGATCGGAATCGTTTTTCATCTTAGGCAGCACTTCTACCAACGACCCGGGAGAAGCCATTTTGAGATAGCCCAAAACCGCCTCGCGCACAAACCCCCTGGGATGGCGCAAACCTGCCAGGGTTTGTTCTGCCGTCAGGGACCAACGTCCGGCAACTGCCACGTGGAAGCAGCAAGCCAGACACCAATCCGAGAGGAAATAGCGGCGTTCCAGCAAATGCCGCAAGCGATCGCTTGGGGAGAGGGGATCGTAGCGCACCAGTCCGTTCAAACTGCGAACCTTTTCCTCATCAGAGCGTTTGTCCAATACTTTCAACAAAGCCCCCTTGCTAGAAATATCCAAAACATTGTCCAAAATCTCCAATCCCTTCGCCATATTGCCCACCGAACCGGAATTTAAATTAAAAGCCGCCCCCTGAATAGAACTAATAGGATAGAGAAATTTCATCAACCAGAAAATGCGTTCGATGGCATCCTTTTCCATATACGCCAACGCATCCCGCAGCATGGTCAGAGCTGGTTCTACCATCAAGCGAGAACCGCTGTAGGGACCTTCCTTGCCATCTGGGATAGGCATGGAATCCCCCGATTCCGCTTGGGTGGAGGCGACCAAATCGGGTTCGGTATCCAACCGGGCCATGTACACCTGCGCGAGCAGCATCAACTCCTGGTCGATGAGCAACTCCACACCGCTGCGCCCCAAACGTTCTGCCACCCCTTCAATACCGGCTTCCTGGGGCATTTTGAGCAGCACCTGCAAAATATTGCGTCGGGTGACCCCCCAAGAAGCGATCGCCCCCGAAACCAACGCATCAATCGCCTCCCGGTTACCAATCTTGCCAATGGTACTCCAAGCATACATGCGCACGATATCTGGCTTGTGCACGTCCTGGGCTAATTCCACCAAACGGTCTAAAATTTCCGAACCCAGCTTCACCAAAGCCTGCATCGCCGCCTCTCGGGTAGACTTGTAATACAACCCCCGCAACAAAGAAGGATAGTATTCCTCATAGCGAGTCGAAGCAATCACCTCCAACAGAGCGCAGCGTACCCGCAGCGACTCATCCTGGAGCAAATTGGGAATGTGCAACCGCAACGCCTGCAAATAATCCGCATCCCCCAACGCCCGACAGCCCATCACCCGTTCCCGTTCGTTCTTGTGGGTCAGCATGCGGCGAATTGTATTGGTAGCCTCCGCCTTTTGTTCCTTAGTGCCATCGCGCAAAATCATAGAAGCCGCCGTAGCCCGCACCACCGGGTCCACCTCCGGTCGCAAATAGGGGCGCAGGGAATTCAAATCCGAAGATTTTTCCGTCAGCCAAATATAGCGCAGCGCCCGCGCCACCACCTCCGGCGAAGTAGACTGTTTCATCAACCCACGCACCGACTCCACATAGGGCAGTTCCGGATGTTGCAGCATCACCTCCAAACTCTGCTGCTGCAAAGCCGTCGGCAACTGCGTCAAACGGGGTGCCAGCATTTCCGGCACTTCCTTAGGGGCAAATTGATTCAGCAGTTCGATACAAGAACGCTTTTCCGATTCAGTTCCCGGCTGGTCCAACGTTTTGATCACCGCCTGTTTCAGCGCGCCCATATCCACATTAGAAGTCCCCAAACGTTCCCGTTGGGCGCTAAACACCAGCAAGCTCACATAGCCATTGCGCAGTAGGTAAATTACCCCCAACCACAGCAGGGCGATAAAAACAATAACAATTAAGAAAATCCACTCCTGCAGTTGCTGGCTGGAGATACCTAAAGCCGCAAAGTCCACCTGTTGGACGCCCCAGATTACCCCCAAAATCGCCACCCCGGTGACGCCAGTGAACACCGGTTCGGCAACGCCGGTTACCCAAGCTTGAATGCGGGAGCGGCGGTTGTCGGGGATGGGTTGAAACAAAACCGCGCCGGTACTTTCCACCAGGGTATAGTGCAGTAGGTCGTCAAAGAACTTTAATAAAATCAAGCCAACGAACAACGGCAGTAGTTTCATCATGGAAATGCCCCCCAGCACGCAAACCAAAACCGGCAGCAGGGCAGCGGTGATAAATACACCAAACCTTTCGATAATGCGGCTGGAAGCAAACCACTGCATGGCCAGTTCGCCGATGCCAATGATGCCGTTAAACAGACCGAGAAAACTGGCTACATTGGTAGCTAGAGAGCCTTCCGAACGGCTTTGCTGTTCCAGTTCGCTGAGAAATTGAAAATCCACCAGCAAGTACAGCACTTCTGCGCAAATAAAAAAAGCAAATACCAGCACAGCATACTTGCGTACCGGTTCTTGCATGCGGCGGTTGGTGTATTCTTCGTCCTCCAGTTCGTTGTAGCGCCCTTTGGAGTCGGGGAAAAACTGTTGGTAGCTCTGGCCGACGTAAAATAGAACCACAGCACCCACCAGAAGCATGAGAAAGGAAATCAGGGGAATGTTATCTACCCCGAACCAACCGATTAAAAAAGGTAAGGAGAACCCGCTGAGTACGTCGGCGACCAGAATGCCGCTGCTAACCAGAGGATAGGTGCGTTTGATTTCGCGAATGTTAAATAACTGGTTGACGGTAATAGAGGTATTGATATCGTTCATGACGTAGAGGGCATCGAGCCACAAACGCATGAGAAAAATCATGACCCCCATCATGCCGGCAATTTTGAGTCCCAAACTGAAAAACAGCAGGGGAATGGCCATGGTGGCTGCTACGGTGACAATCGCCCATCGTAGGGAAAGCACGTACTGCAGCCAGGAGTACAAAAATCCCAACAGCGATGTAATAAGTGCGCCGGCAATATAAATCCAAGGCAAAGACTGGGCACCGTAGCGATCGAGAAACAGACCTACTGTACTCGCTTCCAACCAAATCAATCCCACGGATGTGGCTGTGGAGAAAGCAAACATTAACAGCGTTCGCTCTCCTTCCTCCGGGCGCAAATTTACGCCTTCCAGCAGACGTTGGACAATGGATCCTTTACCGAAACGTACGTTTTTTGCTTCCATGCCGCGTTTACTACCTACCCTGTGGTTGCTGTTCGCGCCGAACCCCTTGGGCCCTTCGCGAAGGGCCCAGGCGCAACGCGTTGCGCCCTGTGGTTCGTTTTTGCTTGGTTTCCCTTTTAAGGATGCCCTCTATTGATGGCAATCGGCAACTTCATGCCGCCGATTGGTGGTGGCTGCTCTGGCTGGGAAAGGACCGAGCTTCGCGATCGCGTCGAACGGACAGCTTTTTGCTACGATGGTTGCGAAAAGGACTGGTGTCTGGGGCACTCTCGTTGTCGGAGGGTCTTGCTTTCCCGCTTCGATTTGTCCCATCGTGGCACCAATATCACCATCGGAACAGATCGTCACCGAAATCGAACTTTCATGGCCGAGCATTTCCCCGCCCAACCCAAATCCCCACCATCTCGGTCGGTTGCTCCCAATTCCCCGGCAGCGAACCCATCTGTTCGCAACCGCCGTATCTGGCAAGGCGAGACCACCGACCGCACGGACGCCTTTTCTTCGGAAAGGGAAACGTCGGCAGCTCGCAAAAATCACCGTTCGTATGCCAATTCTTCCCCACACCGACGCCCTACCAAAGCGACAGTAGGGGCGCAACGCGAAGCGCCCGCGCAACGCGAAGCGCCTCTACTACCCCTAGAAAACTTTTTGGATTCTCTGGGGGGGTTGATGTCTCGCTTGGTGGGAGCAGCGCCGGATGTGGCGAAAGGCAATCGGTTGTATGCAGCGGGAAAATATCCCCAAGCCTTCACTTGCTACGAAAGAGCTTTAGCCAAGTCCCCTCAAGGAGGTCGCCGCGGGAAAATTTGGTGGCAAAAGGCAAAAACTTTAGAAAAGCTCAATTTGCCAGAGGCAGCTTTGGCAGATTACGACCGAGCGCTGGCGCTCAACGATAACCATTATAACTTGTGGATGGATAAAGGCATGTTGCTGTACCGTCAAGGTCGCTACCAGGAGGCGGCAGGGGCTTTGGGGCGCAGTATCCAGTTGCATGTGAAACAACCCATTGCTTGGTACTACCAGGGATTGGCGCTGGAGGAACTGCAAGATGGGGACGCGGCGTTGGCGGCCTACGAACGGGCAACCCGCTACCAGCCGGCTTACTACGAAGCTTGGTACGCTCGGGGCAGGTTGTACCAGGGTCGCGGTTGCTACCAAAAAGCTTTGCAATGCTACGATCGCGCCGTACAGTTGCGCCCAACGGTGGCATCGCTGTGGGTCCAGCGGTCGGTGGTGCTTTTGGGACTGGGGCAGTATGCGGCGGCGGCTAAAAGTTGCGAGCGGGCTGTGGGCTTGCAAGGGCAGGAAATGGGGGTTTGGTATTACTACGGCTATGCCCTGGAGAAATTGCAAAATTATAGGTTGGCAGTGCGTTGCTACGACCGTGCCCTACAGGCAGACCCAGAGCAAGCCAATTTGTGGTTTCGCAAGGGGATGTGTCTCAAACATCAATGGTACGAGGCGGCGATCGCTTGTTTGGATCGAGCCCTCTCCCTACAACCGGATCGCGCTCCCTTTTGGCACGGACGGGGGATGGTCTACTACGAATCCGGTCGCTACGGTAGTTCCCTGGCGGATTTCGACCGCGCTACCTATTTGGACGAATATTTGGCACCGGCTTGGCTGTGGCGAGGCAAGGCGCTCTACCAATTGGGTCGGGCACAGGAGGCGTTGGTGGCGTTGGATAATGCCCTGTCGTTCCAGGCTGGCTGGTTGGAGGCTTGGTACTACCGCGGTTTGGCTGCCGAATCCATGGGCAAGTACGAAAGTGCGATCGCGGCGTATCGCAAGGTGAACAGCTTGGCGGCTACCAAGGGCGACCGGTGGGTTGGTGAAGCTTCCATGGCTTTGATGCGCCTGTGGAAAAGTTTGCAACGCTACCAGGAAGCCTTACAAGTCTGCGATCGCTTGTTGGAAATCCGCAATGACCGGCTGGATCTGTACCTGGAGCGCGCCCGCTTGTTAAAGACGTTGCAGCGTTATCGGGAGGCGTTGGAAACCTACGACTGCGCGATCGCTTTGCAACCGGAACACTACCAAAGCTGGATCGAAAAGGGGCAGCTGCTGGAAGCTTGGGAAAAATACGCCCAAGCATTGAACGCCTACGAACGGGCCGTTCACCTGCAACCCAGGCAGGATCGCGGATGGCTGCTGCGGGGCAAATTGTTAGAAAAACTCCAGCAAAATGATGCCAGTTTGCGCTCCTACGGCATTGCCCTTTCCATCAATCCCCACTGCACGGAAGCCCTGCAAAGACGCCAGGCGCTGCACAATAAGATACAATGTTCGTCGGATTAATTCATTTTTGCCCAATGTTGCCGGATACAATGGAAGCCGTACCTGTCCCTTGCCCTAGCGACAAATATGGTTTTCCCCGCGCTGGATATCAGCCCAAAAATCCTCCCAAAGACTGGAAAACGGGAGATATTGTCCGTGTGGTC
>NZ_LNDC01000106.1:0-42529 GCF_001870905.1 Geitlerinema sp. PCC 9228 | reverse complement strand
CAATCTTTAAGAAAGATGGCTACGACTATCAAGTCAATAAAAGTCAATTATTGTCCAGTAAATCACCTATTAGGAAGTAGCAGTCGGTGTAGCAAGAAACTGGCATTTGTAGAGGAAATCATGGCCACACCCCAGTCCGAACCAAGCGATTCTTCATCAGTGCATCACTCGGTCTCTGCCGGTGGTGGGACTTCGGAAAATGGCAGCGCTAACGCTCCCAATGACGATCGCCAAACCAAATCTACAGCTTCTTCTCCGTCGGGGCGCGGCGGTTGGCTGTGGCTGCTGTTTTGGTTGCTAGCGCTGGCAGCCGTTTTGGCGGTTGTTGCCAGAACCTTGATGTTGCTCTTAAAAACCCCGCCCATTCCCAATTGCGAGCAGGTGGCTTTGCAGGCAGGGAGCAACGCCCCGCAGCAGTTATATTGCGCTCAAAAAGCAGCGAGCTCTGGCGGTACGGAGGATTTGATTGCGGCTTTGGAGGTGGTTGCTAGCTGGCCCCAAGAGGCCCCCCTATACGGTTTGGCAGCCAAATCCCGGGATGAGTGGTCTCACCTACTGCTGGCGATCGCGCGGCGAAAACTTACAGAAGACAATAATTTAGAAGCAGCACTATCCCTCATCAAAGAAATTCCTGAAAACAGCAGCGCCCACCCCCAAGCCCAAGAGGTAGAACAACGCTGGCAAAACCTCCACGACCAAGCCCAAGGATTTTACCAAAGCGCCCAGACTGCTATGAAAAAGCGAGACTGGTCTGCAGCCTGGGATGCCATCCGCAAATTACAAAAATTTCCCCACCAGCCTTGGCAGAAAAAACGCTCCCAACAGTTAGTCGAACAAATGAAAAGGGAACGGGACGCCTGGACCAAGTTAGAACGCGCCCGCGATCGCATGGTTGGGGAAAATCCCCAGGCATACGCCCGGGCCATCGAGATGGCCCGCCAAATCGAACCCAATACCTACGCGCGATCGCCAGCCCAAGCCGACATTTCCCGCTGGGGACGGCAGCTACTGAACGAAGCCTTTGCCGAGATCGACCGACAAAACTTTGACAAAGCCATTCGCATTGCCGAATTGGTCCCCGACCCCACCTACCTGGGTGGGGAAGCGGAAAACCTGGTATTGCTAGCCCGGGCAACGGCCAACCTGCACCAAGAAGATACCCAAACCGCCCTCGGCGATCGCCTGCCTTCCTTAATGTACTTATTTTGGGAAGCACGCGCCGCTGCCAACGCTTTTTCATCCTCAACCCCTTACTTTCCCCATATCCGACAAATGCAACTGGCGTGGCAAGACCACAGCGAAGATTTGAGCCAAATGCAATTTGCCAGTTGGTTCGCCAGTTTGGGGTACAAACCAACCCTGAAAATGGCAGCCCAACAGGTGCAAACCATCTCCCAGCAAAGACCCCGCCGCCTGCACGCGCAAACCCTCAAATCTCACTGGAAAAAGCAAATCCACCGCTTGGAAGATAAGCCCCTGCTGCAGCAAGCCCAACAGCAAGCCACCGGCGGTCAAGTAGAAGACTACCAAGCAGCCATCGAATTGGCCAGCACCATCGAACCCCAAAGTCCCCTACACGATCGCGCTCAATCCTTCATTTCCCAGTGGCGGCAACAAGCCATGCTCTTGACCGACCGACGCACCATTGGCCGTGCCGACGAACTCGCCCAACAGGAAAAATATACCGCTGCAGTGAAACTGGTTGCCAACATTAGCACGAAAAGCCCCCTGTACGAAGAGGCCCAAGAACGCATTCAGCGATGGCGCACCCAAGCAGAACTGGCGGCCCACCGAGCCATTTTAAAAGCTGGTCAAGAACTGGCCACGCAAGGGCAATATACCGATGCCATTATCAAAGTACGGACCATTGCGCCGGGAGAACAATTGTATGCCCAAGCCCAGCAAGCGATCGCTCGTTGGCTGGAAGCTCGTGGGAACGCTCGATAAAGAATTATGACCCAACAGACGGCTATTGGTATTTTACTGGTCCACAGCGATCCGATCTTTCGATTGGGGTTGCGCACGGGATTGGCAGAATTTGCCAATATCTCCTACATCGAAGAAGCAGCCACCACCACCGACGCTCTCCAGGCACTGGCAGATACCGACGCCATTGGGGTCGTACTTTTAGAACTAGCGTTGGCGGGCAATCCCGAAACGGCGATCGCATTTTGCCAGCAATTGCAAGCAGAATCTCCCCACATTCCCATTTTATTGCTGGCTACCGCGGGCGATCGCGCCACCTTATTACGAGCACAAGCCGCGGGTGCCCGGGGATACTGCCCCTACCGAACGCCCCTACCGGAGTTGGTTGCTGCCATGGAAACCATTGCCAGGGGCGAATCTTACTGGCCGCAACTTTCGCAACTGAGCCCTTCCCCAAGCGCAAGCAGGGGATTTTTAGCCCAATGGTGGCAAAACACCGGTACCAGCCACCTGCAGCAAATTGATGTCACCTTAAACGAGCTGCAAGCAAGATTGCGCCAGTGGGATATGACCTTTTTAGAGCGTATGGTTTTTCAAGGGCGAGAGCGGGAATTGCGGGCTGCCCGCTGGTTGGTACGGCGTTTGTGGTGGGTTCGCAACGAAGACCCCCCCACCAATCCACCTCCACCCCAGGAAACCACTTCTCCCTCCCGCGATCGCAAGGCCCCCCTTCCCGTTCCCCAATCCTCCAGCCCAGCGACCCCCGCCAACATGCAATCTGCTCTTTTCGATGCCACCCTGCGCAAAATCCAAACCAACGTGACCAACCTGACGGAAACGGTTTTGGAAATCGATATTTTACGCCCAGAAAAGAAACGGGAACTTCTCTATATTCTTCTGCGGCAGTTGGAAAATCTGCTAGAAGAACTGCGGTTTTCGCAAATCCAACCGGAACAATTGGAAAAGAGTACCGCCACCATCGTGCGGGATTTGTGGCAAATTGCAACGACAGAATTTTTCGGCAAATACTACACCATTTACATCGGCGATCGCGAAGTCAATGTCGCTAGCAGCCTGCTCGAAGAAGAAGCTAGAATTGAAGAAAACATCCTCAGCAAAATTCCCTTCGTTTGGGAATTGCTCGCCCACTTTCTCTTCCAAACCCCCCTACCAGGAGACAACACTACCTACGAGGCGGGGAGTTTGGCTGCCAAACAGCGTGCCGAACTTCTAGTGGACAATCTCATTATTTCCGTAGGCAATGCCACCATCTCACCATTGCTCAACCAATTTGCCGATATCGAAGCCATAAAAAATCAATTTTTCGACCGTCGGGTCATTTCCACCCGGGAAATTGAACGATTTCGCAATAACTTAACCTGGAAATATCGTTTGGCGGAACTCGTGGGCGAACCCAAACAAATTTTTGAAAGCCGCTATGCTTTGTGGACCCTTACCGACACCGGCATCAAACAAATATCTATTTACGCGCCCCGCCGCGGTGAATTGGAAGCTCTTTCTGGTATCCCTTTCATCGTAACCTTGGCTTTGGAAATTCGAGATGCGATCGCCCCCAGACTGCGAGCGACTATCTCTTTTATCGGCAGTGGTTTGGTGTACCTTTTAACCCAAGTCATCGGTCGGGGGATTGGTTTGATTGCCCGCGGCATCGTTCAGGGAATTGGTAGTTCCTGGCAAGACCTACGCACCGATCGAAAAAACAAACAGAACGAAGTGGAGAACCGCTAAAGTCTGTTTAGCAGCTCCTTTGAGAAGCGATCGCGCCGTGATAAAGTAGAGCTTATGACCAAAACCACCAACGCCGGCATCAAAATTGTTAGCGAAAACCGCCAAGCTCGCTTCCAGTACCACATTCTGGACACCTACGAAGCGGGCATTTCCCTGCAAGGCACCGAAGTGAAATCGGCGCGGGAGGGCAAAGTCAACCTGCGCGACAGCTACGCTTTGGTTCGCGACGGTGAAGTCTGGTTGGTAAACACCCACATTTCCCCCTATCATACCGCTGGTAACTATTTCAACCACGAACCCCGTCGCACTCGTCGCCTGCTATTGCACAAACAGGAAATTCGCAAGCTCATCGGCAAGGTCAAGGAAAAAGGGCTGACCCTAGTGCCTTTAAAAATGTATTTCAAGCGGGGATTGGTGAAAGTAGAAATTGCCCTCGCCAAAGGTAAGAAAATCCACGACAAGCGCGAAACTCTCAAACGCAAGCAGGAAAAACGGGATATCGAACGGGCGCTGAAGTACTATTAAAAATCTGCTTCCGGTTAAGAACGCCAACTGGTGATGGTGAACTCATCTAAAATCATGGTTCCTTGGGTCTGTTGAGTTTGTTCTAAGGTATACGCCTGGTTCTCTAAAACCGAGCGCACTTGCTGGCGAAACTGTTGGGCTTGTGCCTCGTTTTGTGGCATTTCCCATACTTCTCTTTCTGCTTCCAACCAAACTATCCGAGGATAGGTGGTTTCTGAGTTGGCTAAAACAGTTTCCAGATTGCTCGCCAAATCCGCAGGAGGGCGAGCTAGCAGTTGTAGCGATGGCGACGGCCAGACGTAGTAAGCCAGACGCAGGATATGCCCCCAAGCGCGGGAGTTCATAATTATTAAGGTATCTGTATTGGGTGTTTGTTCCACCGTAGCGGCGATCGCGTGGAAAGTTTGCCGCTGTCTGAGGGTATAGTCGCCAATACCAATTCCCAAATACAGCAGGAGCAATCCCACCGCAGCCATTTGCTGCCATCTACCAGCAGCTCGTTCCAGCCACCAGGCGATCGCGAGCAACATGCCCGGTAAAATAAACGACAAACCGCGGCCGCCTCCCCAACCAATCGTAAACTGACCGGCAAAAACATCCACGAAAAATCCTAAAAATAGGGGAAACACGCCTATCAAAAGGGCAACCGCCAGGGGTTTGCGATCGCGCGAGCCGGTTGAATTTTTAGTTTGCCGCCACCAACCCCACCACATGGCGACAAGCAGCATGCCTGTCACCGTACCAATAGCCACTACCGCAGCGTCGGAGAGACTTTCAAACCAATCGCCAACCACCAACTGCGCGCTCAAATTGTTAGCCAAACCCTGTAGGTGTTGTAAGGCGACATTTTCTCCTTCACCAGCACCAAATTGATCGAGAACCCAGCTAGCGTTGCGAATTTGCCGGCGAACCCCCCACCAAATCCAGGGCGTAGTTAATAGCGCTGCCAGCAACATTTCGATGGCGTAGTACCACCAGTGGCGGCGGTCCAAAACCAAAACCAAAACAGACAATCCCAGGGCAATATAGGCAAATAAATAGTTGGTTAAAAGCCCAGCGGTGACGCTACCCACGAAGACAACACTCCAAACTCCCTGATAGAGGAAATACGGCCGTTGGCTATCGTTTTGGGCGGGAGAAGCTTGTCGCAGTTCGATTAACGTTATCAAAGCCAACGTACTGAGGAGCGCCCAAAAAGGCATGTAGCCATGCATGCGAAATTTGAGGGAGTGAGACAGAAAAAATGGATTGGTTGCCAGCAAGGCAGCAAACAATAATCCTCCGCGATGGGAGAGCAGTTTTCTGCCCACAAAGTACGCTAATGCGATCGCTGCAATCCCAAACAGCACCACCAAAGAACGGGTAGCCGCTTCGTCATTGCCAAACAGACGCAACCAAAAATGCTGTAAGACATAAAACAAGGGAGCGTGTTGGTTGGTGGTCACGCCTTTGAGAACATCTTTCAAAGTATTGATGGCATCGACCAAGCTCGTGTCTGGTGGCAGTTGCAAATAGCTAGCATACTGAGCCAGAGAAACCGGTTCGCTGCCGGGACTTTCGTAGGCTATCCGTTGTCCGGTACAAAAAATTACCGACAGGATTTCATCGTACCAATATTCTCGACTTTGTAGGTTTGCCATGCGCCACATCACCCCAACTGCGATCGCGATGCTAGAAAAAATTTCCAGCGATCGTTTGTGGGCGAACGCATTGGTGAAAAGATTTTTACCCATTATTCAAACGCCAAAGCTTGCATTTTCTTCATTTGTAGCAGATGCTTACCCTGTTTTTTGATGGTTTGAAATCTTGTTAGAACCGGGTTCAACAATTTCGCGAATGCGGTAAATTGGTCTGTCTTGAGACTCGTGATAGGTACGCATGAGCACCTCTGCTAGTAAACCAAAGCTAAATAACTGAACGCCAGCCAACATTAACAAAACAGCTAGAATGAGCAACGGGCGATCGCCAATATCTTGACCTTGAAATATTTTTAAAAATGATAGATAAGCACCAATCCCCACCCCAGCGATGGTTCCTATGACACCAAAAAAGCCAAATACGTGCATGGGGCGGGTTAAGAATTTTTGGATAAAAAACACCGTCAACAAATCCATCAAAACCCGAAAGGTTCTCCCCAAGCCGTACTTGCTGCTACCAAAACGACGCGGGTAATGTTTGACGGGCATTTCAGCGATGGTTGCCCCTTCAATAAACGCCAAAGCCGGTAAAAAGCGGTGCAATTCTCCATAAAGATTCATATCCGCCACCAACTCGGCACGATAAGCTTTCAAAGAACAACCGTAATCGTGCAAGCGGACGCCGGTTGCCTTACCAATCATCCAGTTGGCAATTCTAGAAGGCAACAACCTCGTTACCTTGGCATCTTGCCGTTCCCGACGCCAGCCGCTGACCAAATCGTAACCTTCCTCCAACTTTTCGATGAGATGGGGAATATCGGTGGGATCGTTTTGCAGGTCGCCATCCATAGTTACCACGACCTTACCAGTAGCCGTACGAAACCCAGCCGACATGGCAGCGGTTTGCCCGTAGTTGCGTCGCAGCAAAACCGCCCGCAAATCGCTACGCTGTTGGGCAATTTGGCGGAGCAAGTCGGTGGAGCCATCGCGGGAACCATCATCCACCAAGACAATTTCGTAGGTAAACGAGCTGTCTTGCATAGCCGTTGCGATCGCTTCTACCAACTGCTGCAAACTGTCCACTTCATTATAAATAGGTGCTACCACAGAAACATCCGGTACCGTAGCCGGAACTTGCGTATCCCTCTTGTTTTGAGATGTTGTTGCTTCCATAAAAAACCATTAAGAAACTCAAACCAAAATCGCTATTGTTGTTTTACTGAGAACGCCATCAAATTTCAGGTTGACCGAGCTCAAAAAATCGTTCAACCATCATATTACTCAATTTGTTCCCACCAAGAGGCTCAAGTTTGACTTTAATTTCCCTCGTCAGGGAAATCTCCCGCCTTGACAAATCTAATTTTCTACATCTTTACCTACCTGCGATCGCGAATTGGAAAACAACCAGCCCATCCCCGCACCGGCAGCTTCTGCCAAAATACTAATGACGCGATAAAAAGCCACGCATACCAACACCAAAGCCGGCGAAAAAGAACCATCGAGCAAAGCCAACGATGTAGCCTCAAACACCCCCATGCCGCCTGGTGCCCCCGGAATCACCAATCCCAGCAACCAGGCAAAACTAAAAGCACTGATAACCAGGGAAAATTGCGCTGCCGGAACGCTTTGAAAAGCCCAAAAGGCAACCAGAAACCCAGTTCCCCGCAACCCCACAAAAATCAACTCTCCCAACAAAGGCAGCAAAGGATAGCGCTGCAGTCGAAACGTGGTCGCCGGAGCGTCAGTTTGGTTGCGGATTTTGGTCTTTGCCTTTCCCAACCAGTGTACAATCGGGTTGAGAATGCGCGGGTGAACTCCCATCAGGATAGCCAGTAAAATCGGAATCTGTATCCCCAGCCTCCCCTGTACTTGGGTACTGGTCACCGCGATCGCTAGAGCCGCCGCTGCCATCAGCAACGGTTCTACCACAACACTTAACGCCGCCGCTCCCACAGACAAGCCTTTGCTTTGCGAGGCAACAACGCGACCGTAGAAATGCCATACATTGCCCGGCAAATATTTGGCAATATTGGTTTGTAAAAAAACGCGAACCGCCCATCCCAGGGGCACTACTTGCTGAAATTCTCGCAAAATCCACCCCCACACCAAAGCCGACCAAACATGGGCTACCAAGGTAATGGCGAACGCCGCAGCCAGCAGCATGCCTCCTTGGGAACTTACGCGAACGGCAGCCACTTCTTGCCATCGGTCTTTGAAAGTGGTAGCTAGAAAAAATAACGTAGCGCCTAAAACAGCCCAGCGCAGAAAAGATTTGAGACGTTTGCCAATTTGCTTCATGGGGAGGCTACCTGGTGGAGGATATGGGACTATGGAATCACTAGCAAGTTCGCCCTTGCAAGGATCCCACGATGGAGAATTTGTATGTTTTCCGGTTAAAAACTGGCAAAAGGCTGCTAAACCGTCGCATCCATCAAGTCATTTATCAAATCTTTAAATTTTCGCCGTGCCACTAAACGTACAATTCTGCTCAGACGACAGATGGTTTCTGTTGTATCTATAATAAAGGTTATTTGCAACTACCGCTTGCAATCGTTTGATATTTTTACTTGGTTTTATGAAAACTCATTTAATTACTGGCGTGGCTGGTTTTATTGGTTCCCACCTTGCCCAAACTCTTCTAGAGCAAGGATATGCAGTGATTGGAGTTGATGAGTTCAACGACTATTACGATCCCCAGTTCAAGCGGCAAAATGTGGCTGCGCTTTTAGAGCAGGAAAATTTTCAACTAATAGAGGGGAGAATTGCCGATATCAATTGGTTGGAACTGCTGCAAGATGTGGAGGTGATTTACCACCAAGCTGCTCAAGCAGGGGTGCGCGCTAGTTGGGGAGATGGTTTTTTTGCCTATACCGAACGCAATGTGGATGCCACACAAATTTTGCTAGAGGCGGCGTCGAACTGCACCCATCTCAAACGTTTTGTGTTTGCTTCTTCTTCATCCGTGTATGGCAATGCAGAAACGTTACCCACCAGCGAAGCCATTTGCCCGGATCCGGTTTCTCCCTATGGTATTACCAAACTGGCTTCCGAACAGCTTTGTCGGTTGTACTATCAAAATTTTGGCGTTCCCATTGTCGCGCTGCGATATTTTACTGTATACGGTCCTCGCCAGCGCCCGGATATGGCGTTTCATAAGTTTTTTAAAGCCATCTTGCACCGGGAAGCGATTAATATTTATGGTGATGGGCAGCAAACCCGCGATTTTACGTTTGTGCGGGATGCGATCGCGGCTAATTTAGCAGCGGCAACCGCCGAGAAAGCTCCCGGTGAGGTACTTAACATTGGTGGTGGGTCGCGGGTGGTGCTGGCAGAGGTGATCGACGCCATTGAAGAAATTACCCAACGGTTGGTGCAGCGTCGCTACGTGCAAAAAGCCATGGGAGATGCCAGGCATACAGCAGCGGATATTTCCAAGGCTCGGGAAATTTTAGGATTCCAGCCGCAAGTTTCCCTGCGGGAAGGTCTGACTCAACAGTGGCAGTGGATTCGCCAGGTTTATGGGTCGTAGGCGGGTTGCGGTTTGGGTCGGTAGCTGCGGTACTGTCGGTACAATTGCTGCACGCGCTCCTCGACATTTTCGGGGGTAACCAAAACGCCAAAATCGTTGGGTATGCTGACCTTTAAGGGATTGTTGGAGGCTGACGGGGTGCGATCGCGGTTTTGCCAGATTTTGGTGAGCACCACATCGCCAATTTCCTTGGTAAAGTGGCTGGTATCGTAGTAGTTGCGGTCGTTGGTGGTTACGGGATTCAAACCGGAAAAATCCCACACTTGACCGGCCATCTCTACCACTTCGCGATACCACCGAATGTAATCGTCGATATCAAATGCTGTATAGCGAACTTGGTTGATGGGATTGATCGCCACCGTGCGATCGATATTTTTCTGGTCTAAAGCCGCGATGGCTTGCCGGTATTCCGCCAAAGCATCCACATTTTTGACAATGGGATTGGGTTTTTCCCAATCGTTTAACGCGCGAAACTGATTGCCTACATACCGATCTTCCCCTTGGTTTAATTGAATGTAACGTTGGTTCCAAAAATGCCCCGTATCCACATGAAACAAATAATAAGTATCCTCTTTTAAATTTTCCTGGATGCATTCGTAGAGCGTGTTGGGTTGAAAGAGTAAGTATTTGCCATAAAACTGAGGGGGAAAGATACCGCTAACATCGGGGTGGTCTTGACGAAATAACTCTAATGGGTTGATTTTCCCGTAGCCAAAATCATAATCCAAAGCCACAATTGCCTGTTGGATGGGTTCGTTTTCTACCACCCATTCTACTTTGCGTCG
The DNA here is from genome assembly GCF_001870905.1 of Geitlerinema sp. PCC 9228. Classification (NCBI taxonomy): domain Bacteria; kingdom Bacillati; phylum Cyanobacteriota; class Cyanophyceae; order Geitlerinematales; family Geitlerinemataceae; genus Geitlerinema; species Geitlerinema sp. PCC 9228. The sequence continues at coordinate 32,378 of NZ_LNDC01000106.1, read as the reverse complement.
CAATCCTACGGAATTATCTCCTTCCCCGTTCATGTTATAGTAAGTCAAACCAGATAATTTTCGCGCGGATTCTACATTGTAGAAGTTGGCGCGAGAGGTACCAAAAATAAACCCCTTATAGGCATCCGTATCTTGCAAATGCTCGATTTTTAAATACCGAGTATTGGGGGCAAAGTTCTTCTGGTTAAAATCGGAAATTCCAAAAACTTTGTAGGGGTCGATGCCTATAGCAGGTATCGTTTGGAACACCATGCAAACAGCTACAACCACCAAGAGAAAATTGCGAATGTAGTGTTTGTGGGGGTCTGGCAATTTCAGGGAGGAGGATTTGCTTCGATTTTTTTGGGGATATTCCCATATCGTTCGCTTCATGGGCATGATAGAATAATTGACAATAGCAAAACCTCTTGTTTGCTATACAGAGACCTAGGGAAACATTTAAAACTGGAAGTAGAGGAACTCGCTGGGTCGGAGAATAAAGACAATGCTTAAAGCAGCTGCTACCCCGGCAAATATGGACCAGAAAAGATTGGGATGCCACCTAATTTGGGGCGAAATTCCCTTGGTTTTTGGATCGGTTGGTTCGTGGTTGAGAGCGGGGTAGTAATGTTCTAACAATTGTTGCGTATTGGGGGCAAACAAGGCGATCGCGGAGGCGACAGCAATCCAAAGAATTGCTGCTACAGAAGGCAGTTCTGTGGTACCGCGTACCCCTTCAAAGGGAAAAACACTTTCCGGGAGAAAACTGAGTACCCCAGAAAGCGATCGCGGCAGGGAAATCCCATGGCCTCCAAACATAGCGTATAGCATATTGCCAGCAGCGGACATACTTTCGGCGCGGAAAAATACCCACGCCACCATCACCGCGAGAAAAGTCAATCCCCATGCTAGCCAACGACCCCACCAGGTACTTTCTTGTAAATTATGTCCCCATTTCTGGCGCAGTTGCTGCCACTGGCGATGAACGACCAAATAGCCACCGTGCAATCCCCCCCAAAAAACAAACGTCCAACCGGCACCGTGCCACAAACCACCCAAAAGCATGGTAATCATTAAATTAACATAGCGCCGGCGCTGTCCCTTGCGATTTCCTCCTAAAGGAATGTAGAGATAATCCCGCAAAAAACGGGATAGGGTCATGTGCCAGCGACGCCAAAAATCGGCAATATTGATTGATTTATACGGCGAATTAAAATTTAAAGGCAAAACAATACCAAACATTCTGGCAGCACCAATCGCCATATCGGAATAGCCAGAAAAGTCAAAATAAAGCTGCATGGTATAGGCTAATGTACCGCACCAAGATTCAAAAAAAGTGAGCTGGGTGCCATCCAAAGCTGTTTGAAAAACTGGAGTGGCGTAGAGGGCAACGCTATCGGCAATAATGACCTTTTTAAACAATCCAATGGAGAAAATGGTGAGCCCAATGGCTAGATTTTCTCCTTTCATTTGATAGATCGTTTTGCGGGCAAATTGCGGCATGACCTCTTTATGCAAAACGATGGGACCGGCAATGAGTTGGGGGAAAAAGCAAACGAACAAACAGTAGCGGAGGAAATTATATTCTTTGGTTTCTCCTTGGTAGGCATCTACCAAATAGGAAATTTGTTGGAAGGTAAAAAAGGAAATTGCCAGGGGTAAAACAATTGAACCGATTTGAAAGTTCGTGTTGGCTAGGGCATTGACGGTATCGACAAAAAAGTTAGCATATTTGAAGTAGCCAATTAACCCTAGGTTCACAGCAACGCCGATGGCGAGAAATCCCCGACGACCGATAAGAGGAATTGGTTTTTCGTGGGTTAAAATCGACCCAAAGCTATAGTTAAAGACAATGGAAAATAATATTAAACTAAGATAAGCCGGGTTCCACCAACCGTAGAAAAATAGGGAACAGAAGACTAAAGAACCAATGGCCCACTGGCGGCTTTGCAACCTACCCAATAAGAAGAATAATGCTAAGGTGGCGGGCAGAAAGAAGAAAATAAATTCATAGGAGTTGAATAGCATCAGTATCCTTTTTTCCGAAACAAGGACAGTTGATTAGGTTTTACAATGGAGGGTGTTTTTTTACTACAGAGCTACGTTCAGGTTAGCATTTCAATCGGGAAAAGGAGGCTTTCTGGTATGAATTTTTTGTAAAGGGAATTTGGTTTTCATTATGTTCGATTGATTTGCTTGCAGAACTTACCTAGCGATCGCGAGGATTGATTTTTTATCCGATACAGCTGGTTATCAAATCCTATTTCATTTGGTAGATGCTGCGATCGCTATTCTCGTTAGTCTTTTTTAGCGTACCCAGAAATAGGTCTCGATCGCTGGTTTCCCAAAATTTACAGAATCTTTATAATCGGAGCACCTTCTCAGTCAATTTCCTGGGGGGTTTTAGAGCGTTGGCGTTGCTTTTGCCTCAAAGGCAAGGAAACCGGCGGCTGTTTGCCGGAATGCAAGCTGTGGGATGACCCCAACAGGCGCAAACTTTCTGTAATGGCTTTGCGAACGATGGGTTCTGGTTCTTGCTTGAGCATCAGACGCAAAGCATCGGTGGCTAGGCGGCGAGAATCGATATGGATGGTGTTAGTTGTAGGGGATTGGCGAACCAGTTGGGGTAGTTGGCGAACGGCTATCAAGCGGGTAATGGCATTGCCATCGCTAAGTTCGGAGAGTTTTTGCTGTAGGGGAAATTCGGTTTGGGGGGAAGTATGGCGGTTGGCAGTAGGTTTTCCCAAACGTAACCAAATCGCGAAGATCCCTAATACCTGTAGCAACAGGGCAATCACCAGCCAGAAGTTGGCTAAAGAAATAAAACTGGTAAAAATCAAATAGGTAGCCAGCGTAGCGAAACCACCTATACCAACAGCACGGAAAAATTTTGGGTCGCTTTGCTGCCAAATTTGTAACAGTTGGCGGCGATATTGCCACCAGTTTTTCCCGATACCTTGATGGGCTGCGATCGCGCTCAATCCCCCAACGCCAATAGCAAGCAGCAGTTGCCAGTTCCACAGCAGCACCATGTAGGCAGCGGCGAGCGCCACCCACCAATGCCTTCCAGGGATTTGTGGGGAACGGCGGTAGCGAGAGCGAACTTGTTTGTACGAACCCTTAGCCACAGATCTTTCCTATGGAATTGCCTAGTTTTAATAGAATATCCGATCTGGGCTCAAAACGAAAATCCCGGCCCCAATGCCAATTAAAATCCAAAGGTTAAATCGTCTACGGTTAGCTGACCGTTGAAGGTCTGGAAGGTCACCCGATGGATGTGGGCAGATTGCAGGTTGACTTCCATATTGGCGGGAACAGTGGCACCAGATATGGCTAAATTGCCTTGAGGAATTTCTGTTTTTGCTAGCAGATTGTCGTTTTGGTCGTAAGCTTTGACCACTGTGCGGCTGGAACTGGTGACAAAAGCACAAACCAATTGTACGGGATATTGAAAGCAAATTTCCAAAAACCCACCTTTGGGGGCACCCATTAGCAGGGTAACGCCGGAGTGGGGGGGATAGGCGGGATTGGAAGGATGGATGGCGATCGCGTTGTGGAGGGTAACGCCCCAATGCTGGAACTGTTTTTCTACCACTTCAAAGCATTTTAAATCTTCCAAATCCAAACGGACCAAAGTTGGGGCGGCATGCGGGTTGATATATTGGGATAGATTGGGTTGTGTGTAGGGAGAAACCAAAATCGCTTTGCGAATGTCGATTTGGCCGTTTTCCGTTGTTTGGCGGGTGGCTGTTGGCTCTACCATAAACGTTTCTTCCCAAAGGGGAATGGCGGTTTTCCTCGATGTTGGCAATCCATTGAGTTGCATGTTGGTTTCCTTGACAAGCGACGCCGAAAATTATCTTGTTCTCGCATTTTTCAGCGATAGACAGCGATAATCCGGACGTTTGGCGTCGGAAAAGCAAACGAGTTCGACTCTGATGGGGGATTCCGTGTTTTTACCAGCTACCAGTACCGAATGTCTCTTTTTGCGATTTCCTGGGTACTGACCCCCTAGGTACTTGAGGGGTTTGACCCCACATCCGTTTATTATCTCTCATTCTCAGAAAAATGGGTAGCGATCGCTGAAATCCTGATTCATAGACTTGGGAGAGTTAATGACGTAGTGTCAACAACAAGGTCGCTTTGACAGTAGCACTTGGCATTTTTTAGAATGAAAGTGAAGCGGAGGACGTAAGGAGGTTCTCTTATGAGAAAATGGCTAGTTGCGGGCATTTCCGCTTTTGTAGCAACCTCCGGATTACTTGCAGCCACCTTGGTTCCGGCTAAAGCTGGCGATCGTATGGAAAAAGCTGACTACAATGTGACACCATTTGAGCTTGTCAGCTTGGCACGTCAGGGAACCTTGAGTGACGAAGGCATACCTAGCTATGCTGCTCTCAATTCTCGCTTCCATCAAGGGGAACTACATGCGAAGGATCTGGTCGAAGCTGCGGTCGAAACCGGTCGCCTTCCTGACGCAGCTATGAACGATGAAGAGTACTTAGCTTCCGTAGAAATGCAACTAGAATCCCTAGAAAGACCCAGCGATAACGACTAACATTTCTAGGGTTGCTTGCGTTGGAGAGCGCCTCTGCGGGGAAGTAAGTATTTCCCCATTCCCTAGATTGTCGTAAACGCCTGTATTTTAGAGGATTTCGATCCTCGTTCCTAAGCGAGGCTAGCCCATTTTTGCTGGTAGCGGTGAGTTTTCGTAAGCTCACCGCTATTCATTTGGTTGGTAAAATATAAAGAAAAAAGCCATGCGATCGCTCAATCGACAAGCTTTTTAATTTCTCCATAGGCTCGATAAAAACCGCTGCGGGAGGATTCGCGGATTTCAGAAACCAGATAGTGCGCTCCTTGTTCGCGGATATTGCGGGGAAATTGAACGTTCCAATCCTGATGGTAGCCAGGAGAAACGACGCGAACCCGCAGTTTCCCCCCTTCGCGAATACAGCGAACGAGCACGCCACCGTTGCGATCGCATGTGGTTTCCAGTTGGTCGGAAACCTGGGTTCCTGGTTGTGAGGGCGCTTGTAAGGTAGCCGTTTGCGGGAGATTGCCCGCTTGGGCGGAAGCGATCGCGCTTTCACTCACATCGAGACAGGCAAGATAGCCACTGGTGGTCACCACATACAGTTTTTGGTCGTACCATTGCATTGACAGTGCCGAACCACATTGGGTGGCTAGTTTCCAAAGTCGCTTTCCCGCGCGATCGAAACAATATACAGAAGAACAGTTATCGCCAGCAAAAATATATTGCCCATCAGACGAAGCCGCGCAAGCGTAAACCGACGCATCGCACTGGCATTGGGTGCGTTGTTCCCCCGACTTGCGAAACTCATACACCAGCCGATTGGAAGTGCCCGCATATACTGTTTCCGCCTCCTGCCAGCCAAACAACACGCTGCCTTGGGTGGGGCAGTGCCACTGTACGCGCCCTGCTTCTAGATCGTAGCAAGTTACTCCTTTGCTATGTCCGTGGTAGACCCCCTGGCGATCGCAGCGTACCATCCAGCCGGATTTTCCCTGAGACAGGCGCACCCAGTGAAACTCATCCTCGGGATGGAATAACGCCACCTGACCGTTGGCATCAGAAACTGCAAGTAAGCCATCGTCAATATCTAACCAAAAAATATCTACATTTTCATCAATTTCATAAGCCAAACGTGGGATTTTTCCCGACAAATCGTACACATTACCATCATCACAGCCAGCATAAATCCAAACATCGTCAGCCACCAGACATTTTACGCCTTCGGGAAGTTGGAACTGGTTGAGAATTTGTCCTTGAGAATCCACGGCAAATACCTGACCGGCTTGGTTGCCTACCCAACAAGCTGACGCGCCGATAAAAATTCCAAAAGCAGGGGCACCAGAGTTAAATTTCCACAGAACCGGGGCAGAACGAGCGTTAGAACGGCTGCTGGTGGTGGGGCGGCGGGTGATGGGACGTTTTTGGCGTACGCCCATAACTGCGGGTTCGTAGCCTTTGCGTATTTTTTCCTGAATTTTCTTTTGCGCGGCAGCTTGGGCTTTTTCCGGGGTGGGATAGTTGCTGGTTTGGGTGCGTCCGCGATCGCCAATACGTCCGTACCGAATGGTGACTTGCGTACCTTCAACTGTGACTTCGTAGAATTTATGCGAGGTACCTTGTTCTTCAGAAAGTTCCAAGTAAGTTTTATCCCCTGTCACGATGGTTCCTCCATGGATAAAAGTAGGATATTTTCGTTTTTTCTCCTAAGTAGCTTTGATTGGACAAAGCGATCGCGAGAGATAGAAAATACCATCCAATTGCGATCGCTGGTTGCTGCCCTACTGCGATTTCCCACTCAGCCCAATTTTAATTTTCTGGTTGGGGAGATGGGGAAGCTCCGCTGTCGGCGTTGACTTCGCTGGTTTCTTTCAGAGAAAACAACATTTCTAACTGACTAGTGGACTGATTCTGCCAATTCGCCGTGACGCCAACGCCGTTCATAGAATCCAAAACAGCTCTGGTTTCTGGGGGAATGCCACCATTGTTGGAAAGTCGCGGTATATTGTTCAGAATAGAAACCATTTTATCCATATTCAAATAGAAATAACCCACATTAGATTGGGGCAACGTATTGGTTACTTCTTGAAACTGGGAACTATCGGATAAATTCTGAGCGCCACTTTCCACAAAACTGGAAGGCAAACCGTTGCCCAAAGCAACAAAAACAGAATTTTCATCCAGCCAACCATGCCCCAACAACGCTCCTTGTGCAGGCACCTGCCATTCAGTAACTTTTATATCGCCCACTTGTTTTTCACCAAAGCTTAAAAAGGGCGCTTGCTGTTTGGCAACATCTTGAATTTTTTGTAAAGTAGACTCAGCCCGGTCGCGATCGCTAGTTTGCATAACCACAGCCAGCCCCATGCCAACTTGCCCAAAAAGGCCCGTATTGGAAGCAAGGGGAACTGAGGCAACGCCAAACTCGCCATCCATCCAGCCAAAAACTTCATCGGCATTTAAATTTACCGATTGCAGCGCCGAACGAATTTGCTCGACAAATTGCTGTACTTCTGGATTTTCTTCGGCTTGGGTTTGCAACTGCGACCAAACTCGGTTAATTCCAATACCACTGATTAAAGCAATTGTATCTTGAGGGAACCGTTTGAGAACTTCGCCGGGGGATTGCTGTTGGTAGCCTTCCGGCAAATTGCTGGGGTCAATTTGACTGAGAAACCGCATGCGAATGCCTTCGCCATCCACACCCACACCAGCGACAATGTGTTTAATATTTTGTAGCTGTGCGATGGTTCCTTCCGATAGTTGCGGGGCATCTGGAGAATTCGCCGATAGTTCCCGAACCAATTTAGAATAATCGGTTATGTATACCTGGGCAATTGGATTGTTAACTTTGGTTCCCTGTTGGAGAACATTGACAGCGCCGTCACTATCAGCAAAAGAGGCTTCTCCTTTGGAAGTATCGATTGCCCGTTCCACATTTTGACGTTTGGGGGAAAGCAACAAATGGTTCCCCAACCTAGCAAAATAGTTGGTCTCTTCTGGTTGGGTGAGTTCAAAAATCGTGACGCCTTGATAATCTGTTTCTTGAACCTGGGTTCCTTCCCGATCTTGCATTTTACTAAAAAAATCCAGGGCTTTGGTTTTATTTTTAATCCCCACTACAAACAGCGCGCTTCCTGGCGCTGGGGCGGTTTCGGCTTGGGTCGGTTCTGCGTTGCCGTTGGCGGAATCACGAGGTGAGTTAGATTGGGAATCTTCAGGATTGGTGGTAGAGGTATCGCCACTAGGCATGTAAGCCAACATTATCCCCCCTACCCAGGGTTGGATGTCTTCCTGAAAAGTAATGTCGCTGCCTTCCCAAATTTCCTGTTGTGCTTTTTGTTGGTTTTCTTCTACTAAATTCTTCAACTCGGGCGTACCAAAGTTTTGCAGTTGCGACCAAGCTTTGGTATCAGTGTAGATATAGCTGGTCACCAATGCCTCGTCGGGAACCAATTGGGCGCTTCTAAAGGGGGAAAGCTTTTGCCCGGGGGTAGAACGAAAGAAATAAAACCACGATGCAGCCCCAGCAGCGGCAACCACCGCTATCCCCCCAATGAGGATTCCAGCTTTTTTTAAACTCGATTTGTTGCTTTTTGCGGCTTCTTTATTTTCTGTCATTGAGTTGTCACTCCCGTTGTTTTTATCCGATTTGGTTCTAACACACAGTTTCCCCAGAAATGGGAAATATTTGTCTTAAATTTGCACTTGACCAAATTTCTTTTGCCAGCAGCCAATACAGCGTAATAAATGGATATCGGCGAATTTGCAGGCGGAAAGTTCCCCCTGGGGGTTGCGATCGCGACGGTTGTTTTCTAGTATAGTAAGATCTGAGCCAATAGAGTAGCGTACTTGGTTCGTGCCAACCGAACGGCAGCAAGACCAGAACTCCCGGCCAAACAGCGGTTTTGTCGGGTTCTGCCAGTTTGCTGTCGGTTTGCGCGTGCTGTCAAAACTGCATTTCGTGTATAAGCTACGAACGTCAACGAAGGAAGACCATGCCCAAAAAACGAGTACAGGTTGTTTTAAACGAAGATATCCGTAAATTGGGAAACAACGGCGATTTAGTAGAAGTTGCCCCAGGCTATGCCCGTAATTACCTGATTCCCCAACATAAAGCTGTCTTTGCCACCCCTGGGGTTCTCAAACAAGTGGAACGACGCCGCCAAGCGGAACAAAGACGTTTGGAAGCACAAAGACAAGAAGCCATTGCCTTCAAAGATTCTTTGGAAACCATCCATCGTTTTCGTATTGAACGACAGGTTGGCGAAGGCGAGGCCATTTTTGGTACTGTAACCAACCAAGACGTTGCCGAAGCGATTCAAGAACAAACTGGCAGAGAAGTAGACCGCCGCGGGATTTCCCTACCGGATGAAATCAACAAAATTGGTTTCTACAAAGCCCACGTGAAGTTGCATTCCGATATTACGGCGGAAATTGAAATCCAAGTAGCTCCCAGCTAACCGGTGGCGAAGCCATGGGGTAGGGGTGTTCGCAAAACGCCCCTACAGGGGGTCAGGTTTGCCAGCCAATTCCAGTTATTTTAAATTTGAAATACTGCAAATGGTACTCAATTGGGGAAGACCCTCCTTTGACAATCTCACTTCGTTGGGTGTATCTAGATGGATTCGCTATAAGCTAACTCATCCCCGGCGCACGGGAACCCTCGGCGAGCATTTTTCCGCCCTGTGATGGACGTACTTTTAATGCAAATGTAGCACATTTTGACGGCGGCGACCGCACGGGTCGCTTTTCATCCCTGCGGGGGAAGAGGCAGGCTTTTCAAGCTCCCGTCTTTTTTCGTAAGTTCCTCATAGACTCGGGGAATGGCAATCCAACGGAGGAACTCCCGGCATTGCAGCCGGGGTTCTAAGAGCGATTGAATCTTATTCAAGCAGGTTTTATAGAATTGAAAAATGTTATACGATCTTTTTCAATTTTTTATTTTAATTTGATTTGCTAGCTTTGCCCTAGGAAAGCAACTAGGTTTCGCTATAATTGGTTTTGTCGATCGTTTTATCAAACGACAAATTGAACTTGAACTGTTCTCCGAATCTGCGGGGAACTATCCGGGGATTTGTCCCCATAAAATTATAAGTATAGATGGCAATAGTAACGGGCATTTTATGGTTAAAGAGCTAAGTTTCCAAGATTATAGCGATCGCTTGCCGCCCCAAAATATAGAAGCCGAAGAAGCAGTTTTGGGGGGGATTTTGCTCGACCCAGAAGCCATGGGGCGGATTGCCGATTTGTTAATGCCGGAAGCTTTTTACATTCAAGCTCACAAAGAAATTTATAAGGCGGCTTTGGCTCTTTACAACCAAGAAATGCCTACGGATTTAATGAGCGTAACCACTTGGCTTTCCGACCGGGAAAAATTAGATAAAGTCGGCGGTCAAAGCAAGTTGGTTCAACTGGTAGAACGTACGGTCAGTGCGGTTAATATTGACCAGTATGCCACATTAATTGTTGATAAATTTCTCCGGCGGAAATTAATTCAATCGGGCAACGAAGTGGTGCGGTTGGGATACGATACCGCCACCCCTTTATCGCAAATTTTAGATAAAGCCGAACAGCAAATTTTTAATATTACCCAAGACCGACCCCAACAAGGATTGACCGCCATTGGCGATACCTTGGTTCGTACGTTTGAAGATATCGAAGTTCGCCACGAAAATATTGCTTTACCGGGGTTGCCTTGTGGTTTTTACGATTTGGATGCCATGACCGGTGGTTTCCAGCGTTCCGATTTAACTATTGTAGCTGGCAGGCCATCCATGGGCAAATGTTTGACAGCAGATGCGGAAATTTTACTGGCAGATGGTAGCGTTCGCACGATCGCAGAAATTGTTAAAAATTCCGAAAACCGTCGGGGTAGTGCCCCCGTACCTACCCCGACCAGCGAGTTGTTAACCCTCGGCAAGGATGGACAATTTACATTTGCCAAACCGAGTGGATTTTTAGATGATGGCATCAAGCCCGTTTTTTGGGTCAAAACCAGGCAAGGGCGATCGCTAAAAACCACCATAACACATCCTTTTCTAACAGCGGACGGTTGGCAATCCCTGTCCCAATTGCAAGTAGGGGATAAAATTGCCGTACCTCGCAAACTAGAAGTTTTTGGGCAGCAAAGAATTTCCCAAGAAAAAGTAGAACAGTTAGCCGACCAGGTCGCAGAAGGCATTGCCAGTAGGGGCGCAACGCGAAGCGCGGGCGCAACGCGAATTCCCCCTATAATTTTTACGCTACAACGGTCTTTGGTGGTTCGATTTCTCCAGCGTTTGTTTGCCAGCCAAGGAAAAATTGTCACCCTCGAAAATCAATCGGTTTGTATCGTCTATCCAACAGAAAAACAAAAAGTTGCCCGACAGCTACAGCATCTTTTGTTGCGATTTGGCATTGTTGCTGCTGTAACCAAACCAGATAATAACCATGGAAATTGGCAGGTAGAAATTTGCGATGGTCCGAAATACCGGTGCCTTGGGCACCATCGCGATGCTGTCGAAATATTTCTTAACGAAATCGGCGTATTTCAACTCGGGGGTCCTTCTCACTATCAAAATTCTCTATATAAGGGCGATTCGCGAATCAACCCTACTGCCAGTGTTTCTCAAAAATCATTGCCAGGAAAACAAGCAGCCACAGCCACCGCGACCTTAGAAAAAGAAGCAACCCCAGCATCAACCGCCAGCCATATTTGTTGGGATGAAATTGTTGAAATTACGCCCCTGGGCAAACAGCGAGTATACGATTTAACCATACCTCAAACCCATAATTTTGTTGCCAACGACATTTGCGTTCACAATACCAGTTTTGCGCTGAATATTGCCCGCAATATTGCCGCTTTTCACGAACTGCCAGTGGCGGTTTTCAGTTTAGAAATGTCCAAAGAACAATTGGTACAGCGTTTGCTTTCTGGGGAAGCGGGAATTGAGAGCAATCGCCTGCGCGCCGGTCGCATCAGCCAAAGCGAATGGGAACCGTTGGGAAATGCGATCGCGAATTTATCGGAATTGCCTATTTTTATTGACGATACCCCCAACATTACCGTCACCGAAATTCGTTCCAAATGTCGCCGTTTGCAAGCAGAACAGGGTGGCGAATTGGGATTAATTTTGTTAGATTACTTGCAGTTAATGGAAGGTGGAAACAGCGACAATCGCGTACAGGAATTGGCCAGAATTACGCGATCGCTCAAAGGATTGGCCAGAGAATTACGAGTTCCCTTAATCTCCCTATCCCAGTTAAGTCGTAGTGTCGAAACCCGCAACAACAAACGCCCCATGATGTCCGATTTGCGCGAATCTGGCTGTTTGACGGGGGATACCTTAATTTTTTGCGCGGATACCAACCAAACCGTTCCCATTCGAGATTTAATGGGCAAATCCCACATTCAAGTTTGGGCGTACAATTGGGAAACCCAACAATTAGAAAAAGCCACCGTTAGCAATGCTTTTTCCACAGGCATTCGACCAGTTTATTGCCTGCAAACTCAAAGCGGATATAAAATTAAAGCCACCGGCAACCACAAATTTTTCACCCCGCAAGGATGGCAACGTTTGGATCGACTCGCAAAAAGCGATCGCATCGCGATAAAATCCGAACCAGTCCTGCCATCAGTATCGAAATTTACAGACAAAAACCTATCAACCCATTTTGCCAATCAAACATCCCTTGCCACCCTACCCAAACCGACTCAATCTATCCTTTGGGATAGCATAGCCAGCATCACCCCCCTCCCCCAAGAACGGGTTTACGATTTAACCGTTCCCCACCTACACAACTTCGTCGCCAATAATATTGTTGTCCACAACTCCATCGAACAAGATGCCGATTTGATTATCATGTTATATCGGGACGAATACTACAATCCCGATACTCCCGACCGCGGTTTGGCAGAAATTATTATTACCAAACACCGTAATGGACCCACCGGAAATATCAAATTACTATTTAACCCGCAATTTACCCAATTCCGCAATATGGCTGCCCAATAGCAGTTGCCATTTTCCCCTCTATTCGCCGAATAGCAGATAAGATAAGCCACGCGACCATGAAACCGCAACGTCTAGATAAAGTCATATCCCACCTCCAATGTCAAACCCGCAAAGAAGTTACCCGCCTCATCAAATCTGGTTGGGTAGAAGTAGGCGGAGAAACCATACGCCAGCCAGCTTATAAATTCGATCCCACCGAAACCACCGTTAGCATCAACGGGCAACCCCTGATTTGGCAAAAACACTTCCACGTAATGATTCACAAACCCCAAGGATGCGTTTGTGCCAACTCCGATCCGCGGGAATTGGTAGTGGTAGACTTGGTACCACCGGAACTGTATCGCCCGGAATTTTCTATTGTGGGACGTTTGGACAAAAATACAGAAGGCTTATTGCTGCTAACGACTGATGGAACCCTTCTCCACCGCCTCACCCATCCCCGCTGGCATCTTCGGAAACGCTATTATGTAGAGTTGGAAAACCCAGTCACTTCCCAAGATGTGGAAGCCTTTGCCAAAGAAATGACCGTGGAGGGAGAAACTTGGAAGCCAGCGGAGTTAATTCCCAAAGAAGACCCCCAACAAGTAGAGTTAATTGTCTACGAAGGTAAATTCCACCAAGTGAAGCGGATGTTTGCGGCGCGGGGAAACCAAGTGACCTATCTCAAACGCATCCAAATGGGTCCGGTGGAATTAGACCCAGAGTTAGAAGTTGGGGAAGTACGTTCTCTGTATCCAGAGGAGGTGAAAGCTTTGTACGAATCTGTGGGGTTGGAACCTGAATAGCTATCGATTGTGCCAATTTTGCCGAAATTTTCCTAAAGATAATCGATATTTTTCCCAAAAGCGATCGCTTAATCCGTCATACTCCATAATAGCAATGGCGAGTACCATTTTTTTATGCGCCGCACCAAAATTGTCTGCACCATCGGACCCGCTACGGCTAGCTTTGAGAAACAGCAAGCCCTCGTCGATGCGGGAATGAACGTTGCCCGTTTGAACTTTTCCCACGGTTCCCACGAATTCCACGCCCAAGCCATTGACAACTTGCGCCAACTCAGTTGGGAGAAAAACATTCCTTTAGCCCTTTTGCAAGACCTGTGCGGTCCCAAAATCCGCCTGGGAACCCTTCCGGAAGAAGGTCTGAAGCTGAAACCAGGGCAAGAAGTAACTTTTGCCCTCCAAGAAGAAGGCAGCAGCGTGGACGATATTCCCCTGCCCCATGCCACGCTGTTTGCCATGTTACGCCCTGGCGAACCCATGTCGATTGACGATGGTCGGGTAAAACTAACGGTTAGCGAACGGGAAACGGAATCCATTCGCGCTACTGTGGTTATTGGCGGTCGCATCACTTCCCACAAAGGGGTTAATTTACCGCAAACCCGGCTGCCGGTATCGTCGGTTACAGACAAAGATTTGCACGATTTGCGCTTTGGCATCGAACATGGCTTGGATTGGGTCGCTGTTTCTTTTGTACGCAGTGCTTTGGATTTGGAACCGGTGAAGCGTTCCATCGAAGCTGCCAAAGCCAACACCCAGGTAATTGCCAAAATCGAAAAACGCGAAGCGGTGGAACGATTTGATGAAATTCTAGAAATGGCTGACGGCATTATGGTGGCGCGTGGGGATTTGGGGGTGGAGATGCCTATTCACCAAGTTCCTTTGATTCAAAAGGATATCATTCGCCGCTGCAATCTCGCTGGCAAACCGGCAATTGTGGCAACTCAAATGCTGGAGTCCATGATTCGCAATCCCGACCCCACCCGCGCGGAAGCAACGGATGTAGCCAATTCTATTTTAGATGGTACCGATGCAGTGATGCTGTCTGGGGAAACGGCTGTTGGGGAATATCCAGTGGAAGCGGTGAAAATCATGCACGATATTGCCCAGAGTACGGAAACGGTATTGGTGGAGAAAAGTGGCAGCTACCGCCACCAAGCTGGCAGTGTCAGCGTGACGGAGTCGGTGTCTAGTGCGGTTTGTCGGATTGCTGGGGAAGTTGGTGCGAAAGCGATTTTTTGCAATACGACTTCTGGGGGAACGGCAAAATTGGTTTCTAAATACCGTCCTACAATGCCGATTATTGCTTTTACGCCGACTACTAGTACCTACCGACAGCTTGCTCTTTGTTGGGGGGTTGCCCCTTGTCTGTTGGGAGAGGCCAAAGATACGGAAAATATGTTTATCAAGGTGATTGAAACGGCGATGGAGAATCATTTGGTCGCTGAGGGAGATAAGGTGGTGATTACTTCTGGGGTTCCTATTGGTACGCCGGGTTCGACGAGTTTGATTAAGGTGCATACGATTGGACAGCCTATTGAATCGTAGTGCGTTGCTGTTGGTTTTCTTAGGCTGCCTGGATGCACCGATGGCAGGGATGCGGTTACGGTTGCGGTGTTTCCCATGGAGATTTTAAGGTTGGTTATGGAAGGCGCGATCGCTTTTCGGAACGAGTGCAGCCGTTGTTGGATCGTACTGACATTGCTACAAGTGTGGTTGTTCGGTTTCAGGATGGCGTTGTTCTGCAGTTTTCACCTACATCATCTCCAGAAGCGTGCTACCAGAAGATGAATTTGCGAAGGTCGGAGTTTGTTGCTTGGACCCAGAAGTTTCGGTGGTAGTGCGTCTCTTGTCTAGCAAGAAGGCTTGTTACTGGTATAGCGCTACGAAAAAAGTTAGGACGATAGTTGAAGGGGGAGCCAACTTTTGCCAGTGTTATTTCAAATTTAATGTCCTAAACTTAGAGCGTAGCACTATAGTGGTGGCGCTACTATGCCTCATACCATTCTTAATAATATGCAAGAGATAATAGAGGCATTTTTGTAGGGGCGCAACGCGTGAGTAGGGGCGCTTCGCGAAGCGCCCCTACCAGGGAAATTGGAAAATTTCAGAAAATTATTGTTTTTCAGAAATGGTATCATAAACCGCTGCACTTGACTTAAAATGAACTTACCACTATTCACCAAATCGCTACAAGGTGGCGTAGCCAGTGCATGGATATCTTTTCATCCAATCCTACATTGCCAGCGGCGCGTTTCATAATCCGATGCAATTGCACCGGCGATCGCTTACCAAGCCAATTGATTACATTTTTTGAATTATTTAGCGAACCAGTCAAGTCAAAATTTTATTGCTTAGAATTCTAAAAAATATTTACATCATTCTTGCATATATCTCTCTAAATTGTCACAAACATTTGTTACGTTTTCCAAATCATCACCAGCACAAAATATATATACTTGAGAACCATTATCATCACAAAGAACATAACCACGGGTAGAACCTTGTTCTCCCTTCCAACCTGAGTTGCCGCTACTTCCAGTATTTTGAAAATTATAATGTGTCATTACTAGTTTAGCGTGCCTTATACATTCTTGTTTAGATTGAAAATCGATACCAGTTCCTTGTTTTCTCCAGGATGTAGCTGGTTGAGCTATGGCCGGAGGCACAAAACTTAGTAAACCTACTACACTCAGAACGACTGAACTGTTCAATAATTTTAATACTTCAAAATACTTTCCTTCAATCATAAATATCTCACCTTAAAAGAACAAATAGCTTTGTTTGTATAGATATTATTTTAGCTTTAAAATTTAAGTTTGTCGCGTATTTGCTATCAAAACTTCGATTTCAAAGGGGTTATCCTCTGGAAGATGTAGCCGGTGGTTTCCAGTTGTCGAAGCTCGTTCACCAGTTCCCTATCTACTGGCAAATAGGCTTCTTTGCTGTTTTTCCCTATGATACGCACTTTATAACGGTTGCCATCTCGGCTGAAGTCTGAGCAATGAAGATTGGAAAGTTCGTGAACCCGCAATCCTAGGATATAGCAAGTTTTCAATGCTAAGCGATCGCGTTCGGTACTGGCAGCAGCAATCAATTTCCAAACCTCGTCGCTACCAATAACTCGTTCGGTAGGCAATTGGGATTGGCTAGCTTTGTTTTCCTTGTCTTGGTTAACTTTCCCGATATTGGTGGCAACGTTGTCGTTTAAATATCCCTCAGCTACGCAATGGGAGAGAAGCGATCGCACTACAACCAGTTTCTTATCGGAGCTCACAATCTTTAACTTCCAAAGAAAGTTGAAAAAAACTCCCTATAGACAGCACAATTGGCTCAATGTCTTAAAAATAGCTAAAACTCCTGCCATGATGGGAAAGTCAATCGATGTCAAAGTCCTGCGATCTAAGATTTAGATGGTCATTGAGGAGGACTTTTTGTTAAAGTCTCCTTAATTTAAAAAATCCTAAGTACGAATTACTTAAAGGAGGGAGAGACAGTTGTATCGATTCAAATATCTTCGGATTCGTTTCCTATTGAGATATTTACTCTTAGGGTTACTACTGCCCCTATTCTTTGGTATCGCTAATGCTCAAACTGAGTCTGGATCCACTGAGATTCCAACTCAGAAAGTAATTGAAAATATGGATGGAGAACCAACTTCAGCAGGACAGTCTGATGGCATGGTTAATAACTATGTAACTACTTGGGGACATCCAGCCTTGGGTGGCGATCTCACAGGTAAATACAGTCACAAAGCCACAGGAGTCACAGGAGAGAAACTAGAAAATGTTCAAGACATCTCTTCTACTAAGAATGCCTTTGCAGCACTAAAAAAGAATGACTCAGTAGTAACTTGGGGACATTCAGCCTTTGGTGGTGACCTCGCGGGTCAAGATAGCGACAAAGCTACAGGAGTGCCAAAAGGAAAACTAGAAACTATTCAAGAGATTTTTTCTAATAGGGGAGCTTTTGCAGCGCTAAAGGAAAATAGTTCAGTGGTAACTTGGGGACATTCAGCTTTGGGTGGCGATCTCACAGGTCAAGATAGTGATAAATCCACAGGAGTGCCAGGAGGGGAATTAGACAATGTTCAAGAGATCTTTTCTACTAATACAGCATTTGCGGCGCTAAGGGAGGATGGGTCAGTAGTTGCTTGGGGAAGCTCAACCGCTGGTGGCGACCTTACGGGTAAAGACAGTGACAAAGCCACAGGAGTAACAGGAGGGAAACTAGAAAATGTTCAAGAGATTTTTTCTACTGGTGGTGCCTTTGCAGCACTGAAAGAGAATGGCTCAGTAGTAACTTGGGGACATTCAGCCTTTGGTGGCGACCTCACAGGTAAAGACAGTGACAAAGCCACAGGGGTCCCAGGGGGTAAATTAGACAATGTCCAAGAGATCTTTTCTACGAGCCAAGAGCTTTTGTCTGTTGGTAAAGCGTTTGCGGCGCTAAGGGAGGATGGGTCAGTAGTTGCTTGGGGACATTCAGCCTTTGGTGGCGACCTTACGGGTAAAGACAGTGATCAAGCCACAGGAGTAACAGGAGGGAAACTAGAAAATGTTCAAGAGATTTTTTCTACTAGTGGTGCCTTCGCAGCACTAAAAGAAGATGGGTCAGTAGTTGCTTGGGGAAACTCAACCGCTGGTGGCGACCTCACGGGTAAAAAATCTGAATCCTTTGCTGTTACAGGAGTGCCAGGAGGGGAATTAGACAATGTTCAAGAGATTTTTTCTACTGGCAATGCCTTTGCAGCACTAAAAGAGGATGGGTCAGTAGTTGCTTGGGGTGGCTCAGGCACTGGTGGCGATTTTACAGGTAAAGAAAGTGCCTTTGCCACAGGAGTACCAGGAGGAAAACTAGACAATGTCCAAGAGATTTTTTCGACTGGTAGTGCCTTTGCAGCACTAAAAGAGGATGGGTCAGTAGTTGCTTGGGGACATTCAGCTTTTGGTGGTGACCTTACGGGTAAGAAGTCTGAGATGTTACTTGCCACAGGAGTACCAGGAGGAAAACTAGACAATGTCCAAGAGATTTTTTCTACTGGCAATGCCTTTGCAGCGCTAAAAGAGGATGGGTCAGTAGTTGCTTGGGGACATTCCCCCGCTGGTGGCGATCTCACAGGTAAAGGTAGTGACCAAGCCACAGGAGTGCCAGGAGGGGAATTAGACAATGTTCAAGAGATCTTTTCAACTGCTGGTGCCTTTGCTGTCATTGTAGAGGGTACCCCCACTAATTCCACATCCTGGATGGAACAACTGCTTAAATTTGTCGTTTTCTTCATTATGGTAGGTACTGTTGTTTTTGTCATCTTTGCATCTTTACCATTAACAATGAATCTAGAGGTAGATGGGAGTGGAAAATAGCTTCACCAATCCCAAGTAGGAGTCAGTGTTGAGCTTGCTGAAGCAGGGGTTCTTCCCGGAGATTGCTTTGCGGGTCTTGGCAATTCGGATTTGGCAGCGGTTGTTTCTGACTTTCCAAGGCTGTCTGAATGCGGGTTTGAACCACTAAGTCGGATTCGTTGGTTTGGGCGTTTTGCAAGGCAGTGACAGCGGCGGGCGTACCAATTTCTTCCAGGGCAACGGCAGCGGCATACCGCAATGCCCAGTCTTCGGCGTTGGTGAGTGCCCAAGTTAGTTTGTCAATGGCTGGTGATAAAATACTGGTATCTGTGGTTTTGCTGCCCATAACGCCCAACCCCCGGGCTGCCACCCGCCGGATGTTTCCCTGGCAGTGGTTGGCTACTTCTACGCCGACGATTTCTATGAGTAAGTCCCGACTGCGAGTATCGCCGATTCTAGCTAGGGCTTGAATGATGTAGGCTTGCACGTTCTGGTCCTGGCTTTTTTGATATGCCTGCAGTAGGGGGTCTACGCTATCGGGACCTAGATTAACTAAGGCAGAAACGGCGTTTTTGGCAACGTCGGGGCGTGGGTCGCTGAGTTGTTTTAGTAGGGTATTGATGTTTGTGCAAGTCATGGTTGGTTGAGAGACATAGAATAAGAAAGAAGGGGAGATAAAGTCAATTCTTGATTTTCTCCCCTGCTCCCATGCTTTTACGCATCAAAGTTTAAAAATTGCGCGGACGCCATTTATTAAGACGGGCTTCACCCAAAACAGATAGGCGTCGCAGTTGGTCGAGTTTCGATCGCAAATATTCGATCGCGCGTTGCTGTTGTTTGCTATACAAATCCCATTGAAATTGGTTGTCGGTTATGGATGGTTCGCTGGTGGGAATGGGTGGGACTTCTGTGGTGGTGGCACTGTCACTGGTGGTGGCAAATCGGTTGGTTATTTCTTCACCAATGGCAGCTACTGGGCGCAACTCGGCGATTTTTTGCTGCAGTTGCTCGATTTCCTGGGCTTGTTCCCGGCACTGGCGTTGGATTTCGTACGGAACGGTTTTGGTAACAGCCATAGAGGTGGTGGTGGGTTTGAGTTTCTCCAATCTCTGTTGGATTTTAACTTGGTTCTCGTAGGAAATGCCAGGGCGCGGGCGTTTGTCGATGCGAGATGGCAGGTTGCGGCTGAGTTGCTGGGTTAAGCTGGCTTTGTGACTTTGGTTTTGGGCGCGATCGCTATTGGCGTAGCCTTGGTACAATTGAAACAATCGGTTGTAGCCTACGGTTTTTTGTCCTAGCTGGGAGACGAAGCCCCGATAGTAGGGAACAATGCGATCGCCAAAATTATTGTAATATTCAACAGAATCTATATAAGAATTGATTTCGGCTTCGTAGCCAGCGCGATTGTACAAATCAACGTGGTAGGCAATTTCCGAGCGGTCGTAGGGCGCTCTTCCCAGAAGATGTTTGTAATTTAGTTCGATGAATCGGGTTTGCTGGTTGGGATAGAAGAATTTTTCCCGATATAATTCCGATAACGCGATCGCACGAACAAATTCCCGAACGGTAATAGCTCCTTCTTGCAATAACGATTCGGCGCTGGTCAAGCGATCGCTAGCCATAACGTATTCATTGCCCAAGACTTGCCGGTAAGCCTGTTGGATGGCAATATTAATGTCTTCTTGGCTGGCAGGGGAACGCAGTTCAGTGGGAATTGGCTTTTGAACAGGTTCGATGCCCAGTTCGGCAGCAATAGAAAAATCTACCATAGTACATCCTATAGTTGTAGCAACAAGCGATCGATAGAATCCATTAAAAACTTTGATTTTTCTTTTCCATCTATACTGCTATCGGCAGTTTGTACAGCATATGTAAGAATTCTTTTTAAATTCAGTAATTTCAGGCTATTGGAAATTGGTGCTTCGACAATGGCTTTGGCAGCTTCTACATGCCCAATGGCACCCAAATCGAATGCAGCTGCCCAACGCAAATAAGGATTCTCGTGGTTGAGATTGCCGACGATGCGCTCCAAATAGCAATACTCATGGGTACACAAATACAAATAGCGGGCAGCAGCGCATTGTACTCGTTCGGAAGTATGTTCCAAATAGGGTTCCACCTGCGATCGCAGCGACCAAACTTGGAAGGTAGCCAGCGCTTCAATTAACGCTTCCTCGGGTTTGGGGGGGGCGGTCCTGTTGAATAAATCTACCAAAGCAGGAACGGCGCGATTGTCACCAAGAGCAGCCAAACTTTGCACCGCGGCTTCGGTGAGCTGTAGGTCTTGGTGCCCTTCCAACGCCGCTATCAAGGCAGGAACCGCAGCGCGATCGCCCAACATCCCTAAGGCACGGGCAGCTTGTCTGCGTAAGGGATATCCACCAATATTCGTGCGGTAACGTTCGTCTTGCAAAGCGGCGCACAAATGGGAACAAGCCGAACTTACTTTGTGTTTGCCCAGCCACCAAGCGGCGTAATAGCGTATCTGATTGTCGTCATTATATAAAGCTGCGATCGCATCTTCGGAAGACTGTATCGGTGCCGACTGCACGGTGGTATTCATAATTTGTCCAAGCCAAACCAACTTTTCCCGTTTCCATGGATCGAGCAGAAGGCGGTAGGAACAGAGGTTTTCTATCCCTACCACCCCCTCCTGTGGGAAAATTGTTCCTATCTGTCCGGCAACGAACGATCAGACGGGAACAATACTGGTAATTTTGCCGCCACGGCGGTGAATTTCCTGGTAAAAATTGGAAAAGCGATCGTAGGGAATGGTGTACGACTGCTTGCTGCGGCGTACCTGCGGACCCATACCAACGCCACCAACGGTCACTTCCACGCGGTACACCCGGTTATCCGGCTTGTCAGCACTGCGAAATGCCGTTTGCCCCGGTGTCGATACAGTTTTGCTACCTGGCGAGGAAGGCATGCGTACGGAATTGGTCATATTCAGCGCCACCCGCGTTTGCAAGCGGGATTTAGACCCCCCGATTTGTGCGTTGTCGCTGTTGCCACTACCGCGGAACAATTCAAACATGCGGGGATATCCCACAGCTTTTTGCCCGGGTTGGGAACGAAAACCACGGGGATAGGGAACCCTCCAATCCCCAAAAGCATTGCTGTACTCTTGGGAGTCAATGTAGGAATTCATCTCCGCTTCGTAGCCTTGCTGGGCGTACAAATCAACGTGGTAAGCGATTTCCGACTGGTCGTACGGCGGTCTACCTAACAAGTGCTTGTAGTTCAGTTCGATAAAACGAACTTGGTAATTGTTATGGAAAAAGCAATCTTGATAGAACTCTGACAATGCCAAAACGCGAATGAACTGCCGTACGGTAATGCTACCGTTGCGCAGCAGGGATTCGGCATTGCGAAATTCCGCACTCGCGTAGACCCCTTGGCGACCGAACACTTGCTGGTAGGCACTGCGAAACACCAACTGTAGGTCATCTTCACTCCAGTTGGCGCGCAGTTCTACCACTTGTTCTGCTAGCGAATCGGCTGCTAGTGGACTCATAGGGTGAAAACTCCACGAATTTGAGGTATCCTAAGGATGGATTGTTTTCAATCTCGTGAAGGCGAGGAGGCGACAGGCTGCTTCAGGGCAAGCTTTCTCCATCGCCCCCTTTCCTTCACGTTTTTTCCAGGAACTTGACATGTAGGGCTAGCTAGAACGCTAGCTTTTTTTTTAGCTGAGGGCGTTGATGGTGTAGTCCAGGTAAATGTTGGCTTCGCCGGCAACATCACCCTGCAATCCGTGGTTGTCCCGCACGAATTCCAAAGCCGCTACGTACCAACTGGGAGATAGACCCAACGCGGAATTCACTTCTTTGAGTCCGGCAATAACGTACTCATCCAAGGGACCAGTACCGCCAACGACGCAGCAATAGCTGATGACCCGCAAGTAGTTGTTGATGTCCCGAACGCATTTGGATTTGCCTTCTGGGGTAGAAGCGTATTGCGGACCTTCCATCTGCGTGGTGTAGGGGAATTTTTTGTAAACGTGCTCGGCGGCGGCTTCCGCCCATTTTTGACCGTTTTCGGTGAACGCTTTGGCAGCTTCCAAACCAGCTTTGGCACGGTTGAAACGACCAAAGATGGCTTGCATTTCGGTGTTGCTCAAGTAAGAGCCACGGGTGTCCGCAGTAGCGATCGCTTCTGTGATTGGGGTTTTCATGGAAACTTATACTCCGTTGTTAACTGCACAAAATACAAATTTGGTGAGAAGTCGGTTTTCGCCAGAGGGCTGTTAGCTTAGGAAACAGCAGCAGCGGCGCGATCGAAGTAACCACCCAACTCGGACATGAGATTGCTGCAATCTCCCCGAGTAATTCCTTTGGGGTCGTTGGCAATCTTAATCGCTTCGTCTTTCATTTTTTGAATGCCGGAAGCGACTGTGGAACCGGGAGTTCCCAAAGCTTGGTAAGTTTCCCGCAACCCGTTGAGGCAGCGGTCGTCCATGACGCTGGAATCACCCGCTAGCATGGAATAGGTGACGTAACGGAGAATAAAGCCCATGTCGCGGATACAGGCGGCGTGGTTGCGATGGTGGTCGCACTGACCGCCAGCACCGAATACTTGCGGTTGTTCCGCTACCAAAGCCCGATAGGCATTGGCAACGATGGTGGAAGAGTTTCCGGTCAAACGATTGACCACATCTAGGCGCTTGTTGCTTTCCGCAACCATGTTGGAGAGGCCTTCGATTTCTTCATTGCTGAGGTAAGCCCAACGCTGGTCGGCTTGGGAAACAACTTTAGAAAAAGCGTCTAGCATCTTTCTTTGACTCCTTTAATTGGGTTGACAGTGAATGCAGACTGTTTAAATCGGTAGGCAAGATACGCAACCCCTAACATCAGAGAAAAAGTCTGACAATTGTCAGTTTCTCTCCTTTTTGTCTCCTACTTGTTTTTCGATCTTGCGTACCTTACGTTTTATGTATACCAAAAGCAGATGGGATTTGAAGTTAAATAGTATAAATATTTGCAACAAAATAATACAGAATAGCTGTAATTTTCATATATCAAGCCTTCGAGACGCTAATAGCTGACAATCTTTTAATATTACTTAATAAAAACTGCGCTAGTGATACAACTTTGCAGCAAGCGCTCTATCGATCGTCAAGGGGGATTCAGCCTTGTCCGTACAAGGATTCTATTCTGTACGACAGCGCGTAAATCAAGCGAGCTTAATGTAACTATTTTTTGGATTTTGCAAAGGGAAGTTCATCAAGAAATATGAATTCTGTTGAGCAAGAATGCGTAGCCATTTTTTCTTATATCCCCCCACCCCCCATTTTGTCTAGCACCTTCCCGTTCCTGCTATTGGTGTTTCATAATAGAACATAGGCAGCGATCGCCGCTCAATTCTGTTTTCTCAGAAACTTCTCGCAAGTTATTACGTTTTTCAGCAATTCTACCTACTGCAATTATGGTATTATTCGGATTTGGCAAAAAAACCGCTATGCCCTCCCCCGAGGAGGCATTACCAGGTCGAGACGAACCCATGCCGGTTCCCACCCAGCACTACGTCAACGGCAATTCCCTCAAACCTCCCTACCCCGAAGGCATGGAAATGGCCATGTTTGGTATGGGTTGTTTTTGGGGAGCCGAACGAGTATTTTGGCAGCAAGAAGGCGTGTACAGTACCGCTGTGGGATATGCTGGTGGCTATACCCCCAACCCCAACTATCGGGAAGTTTGTACCGGCAAAACCGGTCACAACGAAGTGGTTCGGGTGGTGTACGATCCCAAAGTGATTAGCTATGCCCAATTGCTGAAAATCTTCTGGGAAAACCACAATCCCACCCAAGGTATGCGCCAAGGCAACGACGTGGGTACCCAATATCGTTCCGGAATTTATACCTACTCGCCAGAACAAAAACAGCTAGCGGAAGCTTCTAAGGAAGCCTACCAACAGGAACTTAGCAAAGCTGGCTACGGCAACATTACCACTGAAATTCTGGATGCGCCCGAATTTTACTACGCAGAAGACTACCACCAGCAATATCTTGCCAAAAATCCCGGCGGATACTGCGGTTTGGGCGGTACCAATGTAAGTTGCCCCACAGGCGTGTTTGCCACGCAATCGTAACTTTTAGGTAGAAGTATCAATCTTCCCCTGTAGGGGGGTTCGCGAAGCCCCCCTACGCAACCGTATCGTATGCAATTTCCATAAAAAATGCTATGTATGCGATCGCTATGTTTGATTTCACTTTAAATTCTATTTTTATCGAAAATATCCTTTTTGTCGTTTTCACAACCGCTTTTTTAGCGATAACCGGTTGGGCTTGGCAAGACACCCAACCCTATCAGTTGCCCAACCCCCTGCCAAATTGGTTTGGGTTGTGGTTTGGTTCGGTACAAATTTTGGGAGGATTGCTGCCCCTGGTTGCTTTGATTTGGGTCATTTGGCAAGGAAACACCAATGCGATCGCAATTTTTGCCTCTTATATCATTGTCCTGGGTTTGCAAATCCTTTCTGAATTCCTAACATTAAGGAAATTTCAGTCTGTGGTTTGGGTCATGGTTCCTTACCTATACGTACCCTATCGCATTTGGCAGCTATACGAAGGCTTGGTCGTTCTCACCCCCATCGACAATTGGTTCTGGATACGCATGGTTTTGTGGGTGAACCTGGTTGTTTGGATTGGCAACTATCTTCTGGATTTGGCGCAGCTGCCGCGACTGTTCCGTTGGGAACTGCAAGAGGAAAAATCTAGCAAATCGATAGGATAGCAACTAGGTGCTAGCAGATATTTCCTGTTGCATGGATTCTGGAGACAGCAAACGCCAAGAATGATTTTCAGAAAGCTGCAAAACCTTTTGGTGGTAGGCTAGTAACGTATCCCGGTGACCGACGCTGAGAAAAGTTATCCCAGTTTCCTGCAATTGTCGGTACAAACGCTGTTCGTTGGGAATATCCAAAGCGCTGGTCGCTTCGTCTAAAATGACATATTTGGGTTGATTGATTAAAATTCTGGCAAAACTGAGGCGCTGCTGTTCTCCCAGAGAAAGCACTTCTTCCCAATTGTCTTCCGCATCCATGCCGTCAAATCGTTCGTCTAAATCCGGTAAGTTAACCCGCTGCAGGATTTCTTTTAGCTGCGTGTCGTCTAGTTCTGTTTCGGTGGCAGGATACAGCAGTTGTTCGCGCAACGTTCCCGCGATCGCGTACGGTTTTGGTGGTAAAAATAGAATATCCTGCAACGCTGGTCGGTAAATTTTGCCGTTGCCAGAATCCCACAATCCCGCAATTGCCCGCAATAAAGAACTCTTACCGCAACCGCTAGGACCGACCACCAACAATCCTTGCGATGGGGATAGTTCCACCGATAAATTTTCTACCAAGGTTTGCCGGTAGTTGGGAGTATAAAGAGTTACATCCTCCAAATGCAAGTAGGAAGCAACTTCCGTCTGAATTCTGGGTTGGGTGTTGACTCCTTCGATAACTTCTGGCGTATGGGAATCGAGTTCTGGTTCCAAATATTGGGAAAATTCGTACAAACGGTTAATGCCAGCGCCAAAGGAGGTTAGCGATTGCAAGCGCGCCACCACAACGTTTAGGGAGAAAAATACCCGCATGAAAGCACCTTGGGCTTCCGAAACTTTTCCTACTTCCATTTCTCCGGCAAACACGCTGGGTGCGACTACCAAGGCTGGTAAAATAAAGGGCAAAAATTCGTAGGCGTTGGTGACTACGTTGAGACTGAGTTCCCAGAAAAGCAAGTGTTTGTAGTTATCGAAGGCATCCTGGAAGCGATTTTTGACGTGGTTGGCTTCTTGTTCTTCTCCTTGGTAAAAGGCGATGGATTCGGCGTTTTCGCGGATTCTTACCAGGCTGAAACGAAAGTTGGCTTCTCGTTTTAACTGTTCGAAGTTCAAACGAACGAGGGGTTTGCCGAAAATAAAGATGGCGGCAATGGAACCTGCCAAGGCGTAGAGAACCAGAAATCCTACTAAGGAGTGGGAAATACTCCACAAAACGCCGCTAAAGGCGATAACGGTTAGTAGAGAATCGACGAAGGTTAGCAGGATTTTTAGGGATTCTTGGGTAAAACTTTTGATATCTTCGGCAATTCGTTGGTCGGGGTTGTCAACTTCGGCGTAAAATCGATCTAAGCGGTAAAAGGCGCGATCGCCAAAATAATTGTTGATAAAGCGATCGCTAAGCCAACGCCGCCATTCCAACCCCAAGCGATCGCGCAGGTAGCCATATCCGGCGATAATGGGTGCGTATAATACCAACACCCCCACAAAAATAAAAATGGTTTCCCAAAAGCGGGATTGGTCTTGCGCCGACAGCGAGGAAATCAAAACGCCGCGTTTGTTGTTGAGAACGACGCTTAATCCCGTATATGCCAGCAGCAACAAAACCACCAGCAGCAGCCATCCCCGCGCTTTCCATTTTTCATCGCCAAACCAGTAGGTCTTGGCAATCGACCAAAACCGCCGCACTACCTGCAGGTTGAACCGTTCCATAAATCCAGTTACTTGAGAATTTTTGCCGAAGTTGCGATCGCTACTGCAATGCAACTTTTCCATCTTAACAAAAATTTACGATGGCAGCAGAACCGCTGGCAGGCAATAACAGGGGAACGAGGTTGCCGTTATTCTTGACAAAAAATAGATTTTGTGGTATGCAACTACGCTTTCAAGAACGATCGAAATTGCAGCACAGCCAAAGCGATCGCCACGCCAGCAGCGATCGAGAACACGGCTTCGCCAGCAAGTTCCCAAACCGGACCCAGTACAATCGGAGAAAAGAACTGACCCAACGAAGAAATTCCCGTACCCAGCGCTAGTAGCGTAGACCGCCGTTCGGGAGGGCACAACTCAGCCAACAAATCGTATAAATTGGGCATTACCAAACCAAAGCCAATGCCAAACCCAAACGCTGCGATGAGAGCCAACTGCGCCACATTCAAGTAAGGAATCGTTCCCAAGGTCACGCTCATAAATACAAATCCGATCGCGATCGTGGTTGCCGATCCCAACTGTTTGGCAAGGCGAGAAGCACCAATTGCCGAAATTATCGCTGCCCCTAACGCCCTCGCTGCTAAAATCGTACCGTTGAGCATAGAATCAGCATCGATCGCCTCTTTAAAATACAAAGGCGCGTACACCACCACCGTGTAGAAAACCCCGGAAGACGCAGCTAAGGTGAGCAACAAAGAGAGAACGCGCAGATCTTGCAAAGAACGGCGCAGGCTTTGTGCCTGTTGCAAATCCACCGTCGTCGCCGTAGCCGTTCTCGGTTCTTGCAATCCCCAAATCGCTGCCAGTGCCACCGGTATAGCCAGACCGTACAAACAAAAAGAATATTCCCAGCGAAAGGAACCAACCCAACCGCCGAGAAGGGGAAACACAATGCCTGCGATCGCCAAAACGCTGGCCACATAGCCCATCAAGCGCGATCGCGTTTCCCCTTCATAGGAACGAGCCACAAAACCGATGCTGGCTGCGGAAATCCCGCCATTGGCGACGCCAACCAACGCACGGGTAAACAACATACTGCCAAAATTGGGCATTATCGCCCCCGCCATGCCAAACAACGCAAAAGCCAGCAGGGAAGGCACCAATACCCGCAATTTGCCCATGCGATCGGCCAGCAGACCCAACAGCGGACTTGACAAAGCCACCGTCAGCCGCGGCAGACCCATCAATAAACCTCCCCAACGTTCGATTTGCAACTGTTCCACCACTTCCGGCAAAACCGGTGCCACCACGCCGCCAGTCATACTGGAAAGACAACCAGCAGCCAGCAGCACGGCAATGGTAAATTTGGGGCGATTTTTTTTTCCAGAAACTTGACTCTGATGCCGGGTGTGGAAAAGCGAACGGGGAGGTTTATTCATAAAAAAATCTACAACTGCGTGCCAGCTAGCCTATCAGATCCTTGGTAGCATGTGGATTCAACGAACTTTGGAGTCGCACCGGCGATCGCAGCCAGTGACTGAAGTCGCGCCCCAACAAATGGGAAAGCCGTTCCACATCGCTCGTATATACCTCTCGCAGCTTGGCTTTCATGCGGGGCGATAAAGAAGGGGGTTGGCTGGGGAAGCTGTTGGCTTGCAGCAGCCAGCGGTGCAAACGTATTGCCAGCAGCCGGTTCCACCGCATCCACGGGGCATCGAAGGAAGAATGACTTGCCCAGCGTTCCAGAAATTCTGGGGGATGGAACAGCAAGCGTTGCAACCAGGCATAGCGGTAGGTACGACTAACTTGCGCCGGAGGAAACTCGGTTCTGCCGTCGTCTTCCACCCCTAAGAAATCGCAGACTTGTTGGTAAACCCAGCGGGGATGGTGAATAAAATCGTCAAATACCAAAATCAGACAGCGATCGCGCCCTACCAGTTTGAACAGGCGCTCCAAGTATTTGCCCATTTTGCCCACTTCAGCATACTGCAACAAGCGGCGATCGCGGCATAAGGGCGGCAAAGCTTCCCCCTGCAGGCGTGTTTGTTGCAACTGCCAAGCCGTTTGGAAATCTTCCCGATCCTCTTGCATCAGGTATAGCATCCGCCGGTGATAGGAAGGAAGCAAATCCAGGGGATTGCGTATGGCAACAATGAACCTTGCCTGGGGGTTGAGGCGCAAAATCCGACGAATAGCGATCGCGGAATAGAGGTAGCTCACCGAACCTTCGCCAACAGCTTGATGGCGGGAATGGCAGTGGCCGAAAAATTGGTGCAAGTAGCACCGCATCCAACGATCGCGGGAGAGATGGCGGGGGCGACGCAACAAATAGTGGGTTTCCTTGGGGCGAGACAAGCAAATTTGGGGATGTGCGGCTAAATAGCGACTGAGGGCAGTCGTTCCGCATCTGGGAGCACCGACAATAAAAAAATTAGGCTGTTTCATACCATTGAAGAACGCAAACAATTGAAAAAGGGCAAACGACGGTTCCCCTTACAGTTGGTATCGATAGGCAGTTGAAAAATAGAGCGCGCCTCGCCAGGGTGATGGCAGCCACGCAAAATTCGCAACGGTTCATTGTGCCAAAGGATTTAGCACCAGACCAAATCGCGATCGCCCTACCCAACCGTATAAAAATACCTGCACCTACCATTCGCAGGTAAGCACCTGTATTCGGAAGCATTTGCTCGATCGTGGCACCATCTTGATGGATTTTCCTGAGACCCCCCTGAGTCTGCCATCAATAGACTTGGAGAAAATAGTTGATGCCTGTTGGAGCGTGTTGCTCTCCTGCTAGGATCGATCTGATAAAGTATGTTTGGCCCTGCGGCATCCCTCGTCGTTTCGGTACCAGCATTTCTGCAAACGGTTTTTGCTTATGCCTACTACAGAAGATTTTGCTGTTCTGGCTCAATGGTCGGGAATTGCAACGGCTTTCTTTGCCGTTTTGGCGGTCTTGGCGTTTTTCTTTCAATGGCGCTTTCGCTTTAATTTGGTCGGCGTTACTGGGTTTATGGTGGTTCTCAGCGTGGGTTTGTTTACCCTCAGTTTGATTCCCTTCACCCGCACTACCATTGAAGGAGCCGCGCCTTTTTCCGTGGTTTACGACAATGGCTCCACCCAGGCGGTGATTGCTGTTTCTCCCGATATCACCGAGTCGGAGTTGAATTTAACCTTGCAACAGGCGGCGAGCAATCTCTATTCCTACGGTCGTTTGGGTTTGGGAGACGCCAAACTGACCATTCGCGCGCGCACGATCGTCCATCCCAACGAAGGGGTTTCCCAACCAGTGTATCTCGGTCAGGTGAAGCGATCGCTGACCGAACGCGAAGACGAAAACATGGAAATTACCATCAATTCGGAAAAGTTTGACCAAATTCAGGCAACCAGCTAGTCTTTCCCAGCGATTGCCTGTTTGTAGCCGCTATTCATTTACTCTGATTCTTTTTGCCCTATGCAGCAAACAACAACTCTAGCCACCGATACTTGCTTGACTCTGGCTATTTCTCCAGCGCGGGTCATGAAAGGGTTTGGCATTTTATCATCTGCTGGTGATTCCATTGTACAGTTAGGACGTCGCCCTCTGATCGTCGGCGGCGATCGCAGTTTGGCCTTGGTGCGATCGCAGTTGGAATCTTTACTCACCTGCCAGCCAACCACCAAAACCGTTGCCGCTGCTTCCTACCATCCCGATTGCAGCGAATCCACCCTAGAAAGTCTCCACAACGCTGCCAGCCAGCACCAAGCTGACCTGATTGTCGGTGTGGGCGGTGGCAAAGCCCTCGATGCCGCCAAACTCTTGGCACACCAGCGCCAGCTACCGGTGGTTACCATCCCCACTTCAGCCGCCACCTGCGCCGCTTGGACCGCACTTTCCAATATTTATACCCCCAACGGCGCTTTTCTCTACGACATCCCCCTGCAACGCTGTCCGGAGTTGTTGGTCCTGGACTACAATTTAGTACAAACCGCTCCCCAGCGGACCCTGATTGCCGGCATTGGGGATGCCCTTGCCAAGTGGTACGAAGCTTCCCTCAGCAGTGGCGATTCCCAACAAAGCGTTACCATTGCCGCCGTACAGCAAGCGCGCATTCTCCGGGATATCCTGCTGCAAAAATCCCCAGCTGCCCTGCAAAATCCCGGTAGTGAGGTTTGGCAGGAGGTGGTGGATGCAACGGTCTTGCTACCTGGCTTGGTTGGCGGGTTGGGAGGGGCCCAATGCCGTACGGTAGCAGCCCATCCCATTCACAACGGTCTGACCCACCTACAAGGCAGCCACAGCAGCCTCCACGGAGAAAAGGTCGCCTACGGCATTCTCGTACAATTACGTTTGGAAGAAACCCTGCAAGGCAACCAACTGGCTGCCGCAGCGAGAGCGCAACTGTTGCCTTTCTATCAAGAAATTGGGTTGCCCCAAACCCTAGAAGATTTGGGATTGGGAAACATTACCCTCGCCGAATTGCGCCGCAGTGCGGACATTGCTTGCCAACCCGACTCCGATATCCACAATTTGCCCTTCCCCATCTCCGGCGACCAACTGGTAGGGGCCATGGTCTCCACCACTGTACCCACCACCGCCGACGCCCAAAGCAGCGCTATGGTGCAAAAAGCACCGGTTGTTCGGAATATCGCCTCCCATCACCCCACCAATCGCTCGTCGTAGATTCCACCTACAAATACAAAGAAGGGTCTAGCAGACGGCTACTAGACCCTTCCCATGCGGGTTAACTTAGTTGGAGCTTTCAAATATGACCTGAAGAAGTTGACTTAAGAAATCAATGAGTTGACCAGAAATGTACGGTACGACCAGCAGCCTACTCTCAAGCAACCCACCGACGACACCCAACTGGCGGAAGTTTTGGCTAGGCAACTCATTTTACTTGCCTTGTTCGCCACCTTCAATCAAATTGCCGATGTTACCAAGATTTGGCTGTGGTTGGAACCGAGCCGGCAAGACATGGCTGCTCGAAATTCCTGCTTCTTGGTTTTGGTTTTTTTCGGATGAAGAACTATCCTTTCCACGTCTTGGTTATTAAGATAGCATGCTGTTTTGAAATGCCCTAGGACTTGTTACTTAAGTTTATGGATTGTTACTTTTCGCAAAATAGAACCGGGGTTTCCGGAGCGATAGATCTCAAAAAAAAGGTGGCTACGGCAATCGCGATCGCGGATTGGGTAGCCAACCTCTAAAAGATAGATATACTTTTCAAGCAGGGGAGATAAAAAGATTTTCCGAACACCAAATGGAATTGACACTCTCACGAATAGAATTCGTGAGATTCTCGCTTCATCGGGTGTGCCTAGATAGATTAGCTATGAACTAGTCCATCCCC
>NZ_LNDC01000105.1 GCF_001870905.1 Geitlerinema sp. PCC 9228 | reverse complement strand
TTTCATATCAATTAAAGAAGGTCGTAAATGGCTCTGGAAGCGGTATGAGCTGCTTCCTATTTTGCTAGAATGAAACAGCCCTGCCTTTACAAGGGGGACCACAGGGGGTTGTTACCCGCTTGCATTATCGGGGCTTGCCAGTACGGATTTGGTATCAGTAGTTTGGGAGATGGGGAATTTGGGAAAAACCCTAGCTATAATGGGAGAACGGAACAATACTACGAACAATCTATGTCTCCCGTTCTTCCTGCCAATCGGGTTACTTTGCGATCGCTCAAACAGCAATTGGGGTTACAATTCAATCCCGATCCCCAATTTTTTCCCGAAGGGTCGCAAACACATCCCCACCTAACTGAATTAGAACGGCAGTTATTGGATCGCGTCAAAGATAATTTTTGGGCGCTGATGGAAGACCCACCCATGTTAGAAAATAGCGTTAAAATGGTAGTGTTGGCACCATTGCTTGATTTGGCAGGATTTTACCGGAAACCCTTTCATATTGAGACAGAAACCAGTATCACCTTGGAAATGGAAGATGACGGCACGGTGATTCAAGGGAGAATTGACGTACTGGTGCAAAAAAATCGCCTTTGGTTGCTGGTTATTGAATCCAAATGCAGCGATTTTTCCGTAACGCGGGCAATCCCGCAAGCTTTAACCTATATGCTGGGAAATCCAGAAAGCGATCGCCCCACCTACGGCGCGATCGTTAATGGCAACGAGTTCTTATTTTTAAAAGCAATTCGCCAACCCACCTCCCAATACAGCAATTCGCGGCTGTTTTCCCTGCTCAACCCCGGAAATGACCTTTATGAGGTGTTGCAGGTTCTCAAACAGTTGGGGCAAGTGGTGGTTCGTTGGTGAGGAAAGGGCATCGGAGCATCGGAGCATCGGAGCATCGGAGCATCGGAGCATCGGGGCATCGGAGCATCGGAGCATCGGAGCATCGGGGCTTCAGATAAAACAACCAATTGTATCTCCCAGGCTCCCAGGCTCCCACGCTCCCACGCTCCCAGGCTCCCAGGCTCCCAGGCTCGATCGCTCGATCGCTCGATCGCAGCAACTACTGAGTCGATTCCGCTGGCACTGGCTCCATGGAATCTAACATTTGCCAAACCGTATCCATTAGCTTATCTAAGCCAACTTGAGTGACGGCGGAAATTTTAATAATGGGTAAGCGATCGCTTTGAGATGTTAGAATTTTTTCAAATTCAGCCGCGATCGCATCGATCGGTTCTTGGTCGTCGCCCAAAGCATCAATTTTATTCAAAACCAAAATTTGCGGGCGGTTTTCTAACCCATGTTCGTAAGCTTGCAACTCGGCTTGAATGGTGCGGTAATCGGCAACGGGGTCGAATGCCATCACATCTACCACATGCACCAGCAAACGGGTGCGTTCGATGTGGCGCAAAAAATCGTATCCCAAACCAACACCCAAATGCGCCCCTTCTACCAAACCAGGAATATCCGCAAAAACCGTACCGTCGCCGGTGGGTTTGCGTACCACGCCTAAATTCGGTACCAACGTGGTAAACGGATAATCGTTAATTTTGGGTTTGGCAGCCGACAACACCGAAAGTAGGGTGGATTTTCCCGCATTGGGCAACCCAATAATCCCCACTTCTGCCAGCAATTTCAACTCCAAACGCAAGCGCCGATATTGACCTTCCTTCCCTGGCAAGGCATATTCCGGTGCGCGATTGTGATTGCTGAGGAAATGTCGGTTTCCCAGTCCGCCTTTCCCTCCCTCTGCCACGCACAGGGTTTGACCGGGTTCGATTAAATCTCCCAAACACTCCCCCGTTTCCCCGTCATATACCACGGTACCGCAGGGAACTTCAATGAAGCGATCGCTTCCATTAGCTCCCGTGCGGTTGTTGGGTCCGCCACGCTGGCCTTTTTCGGCTTGGAATCGATAGGCGTATTGAAAATCTAGCAGCGTTTGCAGGTTTTCATCCGATCTCAAAATCACCGAACCGCCTCTGCCGCCGTTCCCACCAGCTGGACCGCCGGCTGGTACGTATTTTTCCCGCCGAAAGGTAACGATGCCGTCGCCGCCTTTTCCTGCTTGTACTTCAATGTCTGCTTGGTCGATAAATTGCATGGCTTAGCTAGTTGGAAACGTAGGGAAAAAAGGACGATTGCGATGTTTGTGGATGAAACTGGGTATACCAACTGGCTTTAACAGTACTTAGAAACATCCTCGCCGCACTCATCCGCAAGATAGGAAAGAGCGCGAAAGCGTAGGTTCACCAATTGGTCGTAGAGGGGATTGAGCTTGCATAGCGGTGGAATGTAGACAATTTTGTGTCCGAATAGCTTAATTTCCCGTTCAAAAGGACACTGGGCTGGTATCATTTTACACAGAAAACGTGCTACTTTGGGATCGTGTATTTCCAAACCCTCCAACCAGTCCCGTACGGGTCGCAGCAGATGCGGACGGGCTTGAGAAAGTTCTTGGGATTGGCTGTCTCGATCTGGTTGTTGGGATTGGGGGTCTTCCAGGGTTTCCCGTAAGGATTCTAAAGCCTGGACTCGCAATCCCAAAGCATCACAAAATTGATGCAGGATGTCGTCTTCACTAGGCGAATACACCCCATCCGCCAAGGCAACCATAACTGCCGTTCTCATGAAATTTTCGGCGACGTTGGGATTTTTCCCCAGAACCGCCCCAATTTCTTCTGGCTGGATGTTTTCTTGGGATTGGTAATTGGTATTCGGATCCACTTCCTGTTGGGTGACGCTGGCGATGAGTTCTTGCTCTTGTTCGTCAAAATGACCATCAACCCAAGCGACTTTTAGCAAGCCTCGCATCCAAGTGGAAATTTCTTCGCGGGTTTCTAGAGATTGCACAGCACCAGTCATAAAACTTTATCCTTTCTATCCTTCTTCAGCTCAAACGAAGACTACCATCAGCTACCCTAACTCGGATCCTTGCCCTTTGAAAACAGCTCAGAGGGCGCGATCGCCGATCTTGACCATTTTTTGTATTTTCTTTATAATTCTTAACAATCCATGGATAAAGAAAAATCTATAGATCCCACCAGACGCTGCGAGGATTCTTATCGATCCCCACAAAAATAAGGTGCTTTGCCCCCTTCCTACTTCCGAACCTAGAAAATTGGGTTTCGGGAAGGAGCAACGGCACCAAAATAGCAGCAGTTTTTTCAAAATGGCAGTTGTGCCATATCTATTAGTCGCTACCGGTAAAAATAACGTTGGGAAATTTATCTTGGGCAACGGTCATAGAGCGCCTTCTGCCTTCTTCCTGCCAGTAGTTAATCACTTCGGTGGCTTGGTTGAGCAGGTCTACCCGGTCAACTTCCGAAATCCAGTGTTTGGATTCCAGTTCGTTTTTTAGCTGTTCCCAAGCATCGTTGCGGGGCCAGAAAAAGTAAGATGTGAGAGGGCTGGTGCCTTTGCCCACTACCTGGTCAACGGCGATCGCGACGTTGCTTTCCAGCCAGAGAATTTTCAAGACAAATTTGGAAGAATGTTGCTGTTGCTGTTGTGCTTCCATGTTTGAGCAAAATAACGGTACAACCTTATTATTTTAAAACAAACCATTGGCAAACAACAATTTGCCTGTTTCGATCGACCAGCAGCATCTGGAGGAAAAATCTTGCAGCCCACACAGTCTTCTTTCGGGGATACTGCCACCAGCATTGTGGTTTTTGACATCGACGGCGTTTTGCGGGATGTTAGCCAATCCTACCGCCGCGCGATCGCGGATACCGTAGAATATTTTACCCAAAACGCCTACCGCCCCAGTTTAGAAGAAATCGACCGCCTCAAATCGGAAGGCATTTGGAACAACGACTGGGAAGCCTCCGCCGAACTGGTTTGCCGGTATGGAGAAGCACAGGGAAAATCCCGCGAACAAATCCAGTTAAACTTCCCCGAACTCATTGATTTTTTCCAATCTCGCTATCGCGGCGACAACGACCAACAGTGGAACGGTTACATCACCCAAGAACCCGTCTTGGTTACCGGTGAATACTTCCAAAACTTGCTGCAAGCGCAGATACCGTGGGGATTTTTTAGCGGTGCCATGCGTGCAGAAGCCGAATATTTGCTCCAAAAACATGTAGGCATTGCCCATCCCATTTTAATTGCCATGGAAGACGCACCGGGCAAACCCGATCCCAGGGGATTGTTCCTCGTCTGCCAACAACTGCAACAGCGATATAACTTCACCAACCATCCTCCAGTGATTTACGTCGGCGATACGGTAGGCGATATGTATGTGGTGCAGCAAGCACGCCGTCAAGACAGTTCCCGCGAATGGATTGGGGTTGGTGTATTGCCTCCCCACGCCCAAACCGATACCGAAAACCGCCACCGCTATACCGAAAAATTGCAGCAAGCGGGGGCGGCTGTGGTGTTGGAACAAGTATTGGATTTAACGCCAGATGCCATTGAAAAATTAATTGCCGATAACGATGCCAAATCCGCCAATCAAAACCACATTTAGAATCGTCGGGTGGGCAAGGCACACCCTACTAAAACGGTTTTTTTTTTCAATTTGGGGTTTATGCTGTAGAGCGGATTTGGCATGGTGCCTTTATTCTATATTTTGAAATCGTTCCAATGCATTGGCAATGGTGGGCGGCCAGCGGCGCACTTGTCGCACCCAATCCATATCCCGATAGCGCGCATCCAAACCAACTGCTGCATACCAGTGGCTTTCAGCTTCTCCCAGACTACCTTGTTCCCACAAAGCTGCTGTCAACGCCGCACGCATATCGGCAAATTTGGGATATTTGCGCACGAGATTGCGCAACTCGCGAATGGCTTGTTGGGTTTTGCCCAGTTCGTAAAGTGCCAATGTATGATTGGCTCTAGCAAAGGCATATTCCGGTGCCAAATCCACCGCCTTTTGGTAGTCGTCGGCAGCTTCTTGCCACTGCAAAGCACCGGCTTTGGCATTACCACGATTGTTGTAGGCGATGGGATCGTCTGGGGTGATTTCTAAAACTTGATTGTAATCCGCGATCGCTTTTTCCCATTTTTGCAATCTTTCCCAAGCAATGCCACGGTTGAGATAGGCATCGGGTGCTTGGGGATACAATTCTATGGCACGATTGTAATCTGCGATCGCTTCTCGAACCCGATTTTGCGACAGGCGAGCGTTGCCGCGATTGCTCCACAAAGCCGGATTGTTGGGCAGTTTGTCGATTGATTGGCTCCAATACCGTTCGGCTTCCGCAAAATTGCCAGCTTGGGTAGCCGTCAACGCTTGCTCTACCAAGTCTTCTACGGTTTCGATATCTTCTTGTTGCACTTGTTCGGTTGGTGTGGCTGTGGGTTCAGCCATTGCCGATGCGGTTGGCAATATCCAAATGCTACCAACCAATAGCCAAAATCCGAAAAAAGCGATCGCTACGTTTCGCATAATCTCCCTTCCATCTGGTTTTGGGTGCTAGAAACATTTTTTAATATCTTTTTGAGTCTAGCAAGAGATGGTGATTCCTGGCAGGGGTTAAATCGGATAGTAGCGATGGAACAAAATGACCACACTAGAACTTAAAACGAAGATGAGATACAAAACAGCCGCCGGCTGCCATATCCTATCGGCTATCGGTAGCTGCCAACGACGGTTCGCCAATAAAAACAAAACCAAAGGGAAAATCGGGAAAAAATAACGTCCTTGAACCCCTTTAATTTCTTCACCGCCTACAGCAGTCCATGCAAAAAACATGGAAACATAAACCAAGAAGAAAATACCAATTATAACAAAAAACGTCCCCACTTTTTGCCACCAGTGTATAAAAAATTGGGCGCGATCGCTAGCAAGAGCACCCCCCAGCAAAGCCACAATGTAAGGAATCCAGAGAAAACCAGGTAACGGCGTATCCAACCATCCCAATATCCCCACAATTTGATGCAGGTAAAAATCCACATCTTCATCAAAATCCTTCCAAACCATCCCAACAAATTCCATCGGATTTTCTACAATAAAAGTTAGCTGCTTGGCTGGATCGATGGGAATGTCTCCCCTCGCAGGGGTAAAAACGCTATTAGCAATAGAACTCCAGATGAAAGCAACCACAAACACTGCGATAATAACAATACCGGCAGCACCAAAGTATCTTTTGGTATTTCCCAGTTTGTGACGGGGAATGAGGAAAAATAGAAAAATTAAAGGGAAATATACTTGTTTGCATAGGGAAACTGCCATGCCTAAAATCGTTAATTCGGCTAGATTCCATGCTGTTAGTTTTTGCGAACGAAAAGCATAGTGCCAACAAGTCGCCACCAACAAGAAAGCAAGTGCCAATAATATGCTATCCGCCGATAGGGAACTGCGCAAAAAAACCGCCATTGGTGTTAGGGCTAAAAAAACAAAAGCCCATTTCATCAAAGGGAGTCTGACAATTGCCCAAAATGTAATTCCCGTAGCCGCCATCCAAGCAAAAACCCTACCCAAATACATTAAAAGTAAAGGCGGGGCGTGAAAAAATTTGCCCAGGGTTATGCCGATGCTTTGGGGCAAATAAGGAACGGGGCTATATAAAGCGGTATTGGAAAATCCCAAAAACGTTTTTTGAGAAGGCTGTAAAGGAATTTGCCAAGATTCTCGAAATCTTTCTAGGGTGGCTTTGCGTTCTGGATGAAAATTTAGCTCAGACCAAGAAGCAAAACAGTAAGGCAAACTTTTTGGTAGCATACCACCGGTGTAAACCCCTTTTCTGCTAGACATCCACTGTTTTTCAGGAATAAAATTTAATTCAGATACTTGATAAGTTCTTAAAAAATGGGCGGGTTCGTCGGGAATTTGAAACGGTGGAACAACCAATAGAAAAATTGTTCCAAATACCAAACTCAAAATGAGAAAAGCATGTTCTGGTTGGCGGTAAAATTTCGTCCAAGAAAACGAGCGCAAATTTGACCTTTGCATAAAAATAGCGTTTTTAGATAGATGGCACACAATGGGAAACTACAGTTTTTTATATCGAACACTAGTTTCGTTTGATTCTATACGCTATCTGTGTATTTTGGTTATATTCCATAATAGCGATCGCTCAAAATCACCAAACTTGCACTTAATACGAATATTAAATAAAGAACCAATATCAGTTTCCATGTTTTATCTGGCAATGGCACTTGCCACCGATGGTTCACCAACAGAAAAGGAAACAGAGGCAAAAAAGGATAAAAATATCGTCCTTGTATGCCGATGATATTATCTGCGTCAACCCCCGTCCAAGACATAAAAATCGATACGTATACTAAAAAAAAGCCACCGAAAATCACTGCTAAAGTTCCCAGCTTTTGCCATCGATAAACGGGGATTTTATGGGGATTGTCAGTTAGAAAAACAATAGAAAACAAAACCAAATAGGAAATCCATAAAAAATTTGGCAGCGGCGTATCTAACCATCCAAGAACGCCAACCATTTGATGAAGATAAAAATCAATATCGTTGCGCAAATCTGTTAAAATCATTACTAGGAATTTGACAGGATTGGCTACAATAAAAGCAAACTGTTGCTCCGGATCGATTTCTACATCAAATCTGGACGGTACGTAGATATCTTTAACCACCCAACTCCACAGAAAAGCTGCCAACAAGGAAGTAACAATCACGGTACTAGCCGTTAAGAGATATTTTTTCGTATTGCCCAGTTTGCGGATGGGAATGAGAAAAAATAAAAATACCAAAGGAAAGTATACCTGTTTGCATAGAACGATCGCACTTCCTACAATGAGTAATTCAGCAATTTTACCGTCTATTCGTTTTCGATCGCGATCGCGAAAAGCCAAATCCAAACAACGAGCTACAAACAAAAAAGAAAGGGCAATTAACATACTATCAGCCGACAGAGAACTCCGCAAAAAAATAGCCATCGGCGTCAGAGACAAAAAAACAAACGCCCATTTCAGAAATGGTACTATCGCAATTGCGCGAAATGTAATTCCAATAGCAGCTATCCCGGCAAACAATCTACCCAAATACATTAAAATTAGAGGAGGAACATGAAAAAATTTTCCTAAGGCAATTCCGATACTTTGCGGAAAATAAGGAACCGGACTATATAAAGCGGAATTGGAAAACCAAGTCAACTTTTTCTGGGAAGGCTGCAAGGGAATTTGCCAAGAATTTTGAAATAATTCTAATATTGCTTTGCGTTCTACGTGAAAAGGTAAATCCAACCAACCGTAAAAAACTTGGCTGACGCTTTCTGGCAGCATACCACCCACGATGCCATCTTTTTTTTGGGCAACTAGATCGAATTGGCTGACCTGATAAGCCCGCAAAAAATGAGCGGGTTCGTCAGGAATTTGAAAAGGCGGCACTACCAGTAAAAAAATTATCCCAAAAACCAAGGATAAAATTAGAAAAGCGGATTCGGGTTGGCGATAAAATTGTTGCCAAGAAAACTTGCCAAGTTCCTGTGGGTACATTTTTTGCTTCTATGCCAATAAAAAATTGCGATCGAACGCTGCCAAGCTAGGTAAATGCGACCGTCAACAGATAACTATTATTGCTCTATTGAAGAACTTTGTAGACGAGTTTTTGCTTTTGGAGAGTTGCCAAAACGTTCGCTGGGTTTTTCCGCAAAAGAATACAACTTGTGACCAGTAAAACTTAACACTGCCACGCAAGCTGCACTCACCAGACGAGACCAGGTGGGATGCCACTGCAATTCGTTCACCAAAAGTTGTAGCAAACCTAAATTTGCCAATAAACTGTTGGTCGCGATCGCGGCAAACACTACATATTGTACCAGCCAATTTTGCCAGTAAATGCCAAACACAAAACGACGACTCAGCCAGAAATTGGTACTCATTCCCACCAAATAACTAATACACAACGCCCATACATACCACAAACCCGACTGGGTCAAAATCGCAAACACCAACACATCCACAATCGTCGCCGCCCCACCAGTAAACAAATAACTGGTAAACTGATAGCCTAACTGGCGCAACAGACCGCGTTTGCGTTTGGGTTGGTTTTGATTGCTGGCAGTGGTTTTAGCGTCAGCGGATGCCTCTTCTACATATTCGCTATCGGTATTGACCGACCAAAGATCGTGTTTTTGCGGCGCGATCGCATTTTCCGCTGCTAAAATGCCCATTAGCAAACTGTGGTCCTGATTGTTGTATTTAAACGAACCGTAACGACCAATCAGTTGCAGGTTTTCAAACCCTTCAAAATAAGCCTGAATATTTTCCAACGCCACCTTATAATTACCCGCATAAAGGGGATACGTACGTGGTAAGCGTACCACAAACCCATCCGAAACCCGTTCGTTGCCCAACAAACCAATGGTTCTCAGTTCCGTCTCCGCCTGCTGCCGCAACTGCGCTTCATCCATTTGCCACAACTCATCGTCAAAATTACACCAATACTCGCAACACAAAGGCGTTTGCCAGTCATTGGGCAACATATCCGGCGACCAATTGGCAAAATTGCTAATTCGCCCTAACTTCACCCGATTGTCGTGGATATACAGCCAGTTATCGGGAAACAAATCTCCCCTATCCACAATTAAATACACCAAAACCGTATTGCGGAACTTCAAAGATTTCGCATGTTCGATAATGGGCTGGGGTGGGGCTTCATCTAGCTGTTTCAGCAACACCGTAATGGGAATCGAGGAAATCACCTGGCTGCAGGGAACTGTTTTGCTTTCGTTGGTGTCGCGATCGCGTAAAGTAATATAAGTAACTTTACCTTGTTCTTGGTGAACCTTCGTCACTTCTGTATTCAGCAATACCTGCTGGTCGTGGCGATGCAGAAATTCCACAATTTTTTCGTATAGCTGACCGGAACCCAAACGAGGAAACTGGAACTGGTCAACCAAACTTTTTACCTTACCATCGTTTCCCAACAACGCATTGCGGGCAGCTTTCATCAGCGACAACCCCTTAATTCGCTGGGAAGCCCAATCAGCGCTAATTTCCGTACAGGGAACCCCCCACAACTTTTCCGTATAACTTTTAAAGAACATTTCAAACAACCGCCGCCCAAATTTATTGGTCACCCATTGGGCAAAATTGCCCGGCTGGCGGTAGGGAAACAAACGCGCCCAAAAATATGAAGTGAGAATGCGGAAATTTTCTTGAATCCCCAGTACAGAAAGAACTTCTTTGGCTTTTAATGGATAGGAAAGATATTTGCCCCTATAATAAATACGTGTCAGGCGATTCACCGTAACTTGTTCTGTTCCCAAAACTTCATCCCAAAGCCGCAAAACCGGTGCTAGTTTGGTATAAAAGCGATGGGGACCAAAATCGAGAATAAAATTTTTATAGGTTATACTTTTGGCTAACCCTCCTACTTGGGATTCCCGTTCCACAACGACAACAGAATATCCGTGTTTGGTCAAACTGTAGGCTGCTGCCAATCCCGCAGGACCAGCGCCTAAAATATATATAGGTTGCGATTCCATCACACCACCAAAAGATCGACGATTGAAACAAAATATTGATATTGGAGATATATTACTTCATTTTTTTGAGCCTTCAGTCTAATAGGAAGAAATCATTTGTAAA
The DNA here is from genome assembly GCF_001870905.1 of Geitlerinema sp. PCC 9228. NCBI lineage: Bacteria > Bacillati > Cyanobacteriota > Cyanophyceae > Geitlerinematales > Geitlerinemataceae > Geitlerinema > Geitlerinema sp. PCC 9228. Next base: position 46,064 of record NZ_LNDC01000105.1, on the reverse strand, counting down.
ATTTATTAACCAGTCGCGCTTTGGAGAAAATACTTATTTTTCTTCGTATAAAGGAAATATAAAAAAATTTGTATCTCTGGAATATACGAATTTTATTTGAATTGCATTTGCATCACCTAAGTTTCCCCTTGATGGAAATTCGACCATATCTCGACAGTTGCTAATTCCCGCATTCTAGGTAGTGGAGAAACTTTGACGATACTGCAACGAACAGTTTTTTAAGAAAATTCCCCTAAAATTCTAAATGCAACTGCGTATCGGGTGGGGTATACCCCAAATGCTGCCAAGCTGCCGGGGAAATTAGGCGACCTCTGGGGGTTCGTTGCAGGTAGCCGATTTGTAGCAAGTACGGTTCGTAAACTTCTTCAATGGTTTGACTATCTTCTCCCGTTGCTGCCGCCAACGTTTCCAATCCCACTGGACCCCCTTGAAAGTTTTCGATGGCTATGGTTAGCAGGTGTCGGTCGGTCCAATCCAAACCTTTGGGGTCTACTTGGAACAATTCTAAAGCCACTCGGGCAACTTCGGCGGTAATGGTTCCCGATGCTTTGACTTGGGCGTAATCCCGTACCCGTTTTAACAGCCGATTGGCGATGCGAGGGGTTCCCCGGGCGCGTTGGGCAATTTCTAGCGACCCTTCGGGGGTGAGAGGGGTTTGTAGAATTTCTGCGGTTCGCCGTAAAATTTGGTCGAGTTCTTCGATTTCATAAAATTTTAGCCGATGCAATGTCCCAAAGCGATCGCGCAACGGTGAAGTCAAAGCCCCAACTCGAGTTGTTGCCCCCACCAAGGTAAATGGATTTAAAGAAATGCTGCGGTTGCGGGCACTTTTGCCTTTGCCCACGGTAATATCTACCCGATAGTCTTCCATCGCCGGATAGAGAATTTCTTCGGTGATGCGGGGCAGGCGGTGAATTTCATCTACGAATAAAATATCGCCGGGTTGCAAATTCACCAACAATCCCACAATATCCCGGGGGCGTTCTAAGGCGGGGGCTGTGGTAATTTTACAATTAACCCCCATTTCCTGGGCTAAAATTAGCGCCATGGTGGTTTTTCCCAAGCCTGGGGGTCCGTACAATAACAGGTGGTCTAGGGCTTCCTGGCGGGATTTGGCGGCTTGAATGGAGATATGGAGGAGTTCTTTTAGGTCTTTTTGCCCGATATAATCGTCAAAATGTTGCGGTCGCAGCCCTTCTTCTGGGGAAATTTGGTTTTGTTCGTCTTCGGTGGCTTCTGCTTGTACTAGAGAAGCGTTTTTTTCGCTGGCTGCATAGTCACCGCTGGCTTCTTGCAAGCGGTCTTTTGCCGGTTTCTTTTTTTTGTGGTTGGAATGGGGAGAGGGATTGGCGGAGGAAATAATAGCCATAACAATTCCCGAAATGCGATTGCTTCAATGGCGTGGGTTATGCTGGTAGCATATCCTGCAACACTTCTTTGACGGTTTCGGGCATGACGCGATCGCTGATGGTGGCTTGTCCAATTTTTTCGGGTAAGATAAAACGCACTTTGCCCGCTTGTACTTTTTTATCTTTTTGTAGGGTAGCCACAATTTCGTCAATATTCAATCCCGCCGGCAGTTGGGTGGGCAATCCAGCTTTTTCAATGATGGCATACTGGCGGCGATCGCTTTGCGGATCCCACATTCCCATTTTGGCGGCAATGCGACTGGCGGCAACCATGCCAATGGCAACAGCTTCTCCGTGGTTGACTCCTTGATAGTGGGTGAGGGTTTCGATGGCATGGGCAATGGTATGTCCGTAGTTTAAAATAGCGCGCAAACCGGCTTCTTTTTCGTCTTTGGCGACCACATCGGCTTTGCTTTGTACCGAACGGGATAAAATAATTTCCAACAGGTCGTGGCTTAAATGGACGAAGCTATCCAAACGCTGGGCTTTTTCTAGCTGTAAGAACAATTCTACATCCCAGATAATGCCGTATTTGATAACTTCCGCCATGCCAGCGCGAAATTCCCTTTCTGGTAAGGTTTGCAACACATCTGGGTCGATGGCAACCAAACGCGGTTGGTAAAAAGCCCCGATTAAGTTTTTGCCTTGGGGATGGTTCACGCCGGTTTTGCCGCCTACCGAAGCATCCACCATGGCTAGCAAGCTGGTGGGTACTTGTACGAAGTGAATGCCCCGCAGCCAGGTAGCAGCAGCGAATCCGGTCATATCGCCAACGACACCACCGCCTAACGCTACCATGGTAGACGATCGCTCCAAACGATGGTCTAGGGCAGCGTCGTAAATTTGGGAGATGGAATCGAGGGTTTTGTAAGCTTCGCCATCGGGGAGTTGGTAGGTGGCAACGTCAAATCCTGATGCTTGTAAAGATGCGATCGCGCGATCGCCGTAATGGGGGAAAATGGTTTGGTTGGAAACCAACAACACTTTTTTGCCCGGGTTGAGTTCTGCCAAATACGAACCTAAACGGTCTAACATCCCGGGAACAATATGAATGGGATAGCTATTATCGGGCAGGGATACGGAAATGGTCGTAGACATGGCATTGCTTTGATAGGGGGTCCGAAACCAGAAGCGATCGAACCAGAGAAGAGAAAAAAAGCCATTCGCTTGCTATCCCGTTCCCCAGTTCGCAAACAGCGTTGCAGGCTATTTATTATATAGCAATTTGGTTTCCTTCAAAAGCGTTATTGCTAGCAATCTTGCCGGGAGAAAAGATTTTTTAAAAAACAATAAAAGATGTAAATAACCAATACAGATTTCTCAATTGCGGCTAGCAATGCGGCACGATGAAAGAAAATAAGCACGATGTCCACCAGTGTTTTTTTGACGGAGAGAGGGTTATGGATAGCAATGAGTTATTAAGAAAGTATAAGAGCGGAGAAAGAAATTTTAAGGAAGTTTCCTTGCCAGGGGCTAATTTGATTGGTACCCATCTAGAACAAATTCATTTATCCCGCGCCCACCTGGAAAACGCTTCTTTTGCCCGCGGTAATTTGTCTCGGGCATTTTTGGTAGGTGCCAACCTTTGCAATGCTTTTTTGTACGGTACGGATTTGAGCTTTGCTAAGTTACAAGATTGTTTGCTGCGTTCTGCTGATTTAACCAAGGCAAATTTAAAAGGGGCACAGCTGGAACGGGCTGACCTACGGGATGCCAAACTCAGCGGCGCGATTTTAACTTGGGTGAGTTTTTATCGAGCCAATCTGTCGCGGGTGAATTTATGCGGTGCCAATTTAACGGGGATTAATTTCCGTGCTGCTAACCTTAGCGGTGCCAACCTCAACTGGGCGAATCTCAGCGAAGCCAAACTCAGTGGTGCCATTTTGCAGGGGGCTCAGTTAAATGGGGTAAAACTCAGCGGTGCCTTTCTCAATGGGATTAGCTTGGAAGGGGTAGACTTTAGTGGATTAGACTTGAGTGGGGTCAAAATGAGCGGCGTTAGACTGCACGGCATTGATTTTACTGGTGCCGATCTCAGCGAGGCAAGAATTCGGGTTGCCGATGTGGATGAAGGAATTCTTAAAAAAGCCGATTTGCACGATAGCCAACTCAAGGATACGCACTTTAGCGAGGCAAATCTCATGAAAACGGATTTTGCCAATGCCCAGCTGCAACATGCGGATTTGCGGGGGGCAAATTTAAATTTGGCGAATTTTGCGGAAGCCGATCTCAGGGGAGCGAATCTCAGCGGTGCGTATCTTTGGGGCACCAATCTCGAAGGTGCGTGTTTGCATGGAGCTAATTTGCGGGAGGCGAGCTTGCGGGATGCTTGTTTGTTAGATGCCGATTTAACCGATGCCGATCTCACGAATGCTACGCTACCGGAAAATTATACCTTGGCTTCGTAATGGATTTGGTTGGGAAAGGGAGAATTTCCCCTATTGTAGCGATCGCGCGTAGTTCTCCTCTTTCCCAGATGAAGCTTGGAAGGGCTTTCAAAGTTCGGTGTCGATACTGTCGGCGGTAAGGGGAACGATATTGCCACGTACGGTAAATCCAAGTAACATGGGGTCTTGCGGTGCGATCGCTGTGCCCGTGAGCGCACAGCGTTCTTCTCTTTGGGCAGTGGCAGGAATGGTGGCACGAATATCATCTTTAGAAACTTGAGGCGTGTATTCGCCGGATTTTTCTTGGATGTAGCTCCACAAAACCTCTCGAATTAAAGCCTGGTAGCCTTGATTTCCCGCAAGAAATTTTAATTTTTCCTTTAAAGCTTTTTCCAGGCGAATGCTTGTTACTTCCATTTCTGTGGTGGATGTGTGTGTTATGGTTCGCATGGGAGTTCCTCCTGTAAAAATTCTGTCAACATCGTTGGGTAGCATACTACAATTGTAGTATTGTACGGCGAAAATATAGCAAAAGAACGCTCGATCCGGTCGGACAATGGTAGAAAACTAGAAACTGGCAGAATCAGAACCAAAGTTCGTAGCCAACCCCAAAATTTTCTAGTTGTTCAATAGTAGCGGGAAATTGTCAGCTCCCCCAGCTGAAGCACGGGGGGTTGTTCATGCCTGCAGCTTCAGGTAGCTGACCAGCCTAAGTCTTAACGAACTGACTACGTTTTTAAGGTGAATTTTTCTCTGAAAGTCTCTGCAGCCACGATGGGTGAATGCCGTACGATCGGCATCGCTCCGTCTGTAGATTTAGGGATCTGGTTCTCCCCTGCCGATTCTAGGTTATAAGTAAAAATGCTGGTTTTTGTCCTCGTCGTTAATACATTGCTATCGCTATTGGGATTTTACCTGGCTTGGAAAATTTGGCAGGTAGGTCGTACATTGGGAAATGTAGCCGATACCGTTGCCAGAGCCGAACGCAGTACCCATAACGGGTTGCGCCAATCTCCTGGTGCGATCGCCCTAGCCGAACAGGGAACGGGGCGTTTGCGGGAAAAATACCGGCAACTCAACTGGCAACTGCAACAATTGCAAAAAATTGTATCGGTATTGAGAAACCTACAGAAATTTTGGCAGCAGCGATCCTCGCGATCGCGGCGATATACTCGCAAATCTTGGTAGAATGCAGCCAATGCCTCAATCAGCTGTTCAACCAACCAACCAATTATTACAATGTCTAAGAAACGCTATGGGGCCTTTCTCGGAGGCATGCTGGTAGGAACTGTAGCTGGTGCGGCAACCGGTATTTGGCTATCGTCGCGCCGCCGCCAGCGCCTGCGGTATTTGGCTCGCAAATCCAGCGCCGCCATACCAGAACTTGCCGAAGATATGTCCACCAGCATGCAATTGCGTGCCAACCGGATTTCCCATGTCGTCCATCGCCGTTGGGATAGCTTCCTCGGGCGATTGCAAGAAGCGATCGCTGTGGGAATGGAAGTGGCGCAAGAAGAATGGCAAACCAACGAACCAGCCGACGACACCGACGGTATCGAACCGGCCGACACATCTCCAGACGAACAGTCGGCGAAAACGCCTGCTAGCGAAAACCTGTTGCGCTAGGAATTGATTTGTGAGCGACCCAATTTTTTGGTTAGGACTTTCCCTGCTGCTCGTAGCCGTTAGCTTTTCCATGGTTTTGGTGGTGCTTATCCCCACCGCCAGGGAACTAACCCGGGCAGCTCGTAGTATTGAAAAACTGGCCGATACCCTTAACCGGGAACTACCGCCTACCCTGGAAGCTATTCGCCTGACGGGTATGGAAATTAGCGATTTAACCGACGACGTAAGCGAAGGCGTCAAAAGTGCCGGTCAAGTCGTTAAAGGGGTGGATGATAGTTTTGGCGGTGCTAGAAAACAAGCGAAAAAAGTACAAACCACTACCCGCGGCGTCTTTTCCGGGGTAAAAGCTGCCTGGAGAACCTTCAACCGCAAATCGGCTGCCTCCAACCGCCGCGCCAACAAACGCCTGCGTTCGGCGTACAACCAATCCTTGGAGTTTACCAATTCCCTAGAATCTCCTCAGGAACCACCAGAGGAATCCAATAACGATCGCCGTTTCTCGTAGGTGATTTTTCCGCGATCGCATCGCCACCTATTTTCCCCACCATCTTCATTCAGCGTGGTGGGCATTTTGTTTGGATGGTTTTCCCAAGAGAATGGCTTTGAAGTCCCGGCAAAAGACGATAAGCTAAACAACGGAGCCAATTTTAGCAAAAAACAGCAGTTTGTAGAGCCCATGCCCTCGCGCAAGCGTTTCCCTCGCAAATATCCCCAATGGATGCCAGTTTGGTTGCGATGGGTGTTTCCCACGTTAGAAAAAGGAATGGCCCTGGTCGCCGTCGCTGATTTGGGTCTGGTTTTGTTCGATATGAGCTACGTGCCTGGGCGCGATTTTTACTTGCGTCATCTGCCAGTACTCGTTGAAATATACGACCCGATTAAGGGAATCGAACCCTATCGCGATACGGAAAAATATTTAGATCGAGTTAACCAATTGGAAGCGCAACTGGTACGCACCGCCAAGCGATCGCCCCAAATCCAAGAATTGCTGCAACAACTGCGCCAGCAAAGCGCCCAACTCCCCGAACAGGTGCAACCCAACCGTCAGTACGGTTTATTGGGTGAACTCGCCAATTGGTTGCAAGACCTGCAACGACGTTTTCGCCATTGGCTGCAGGGCAATTTCCTCGACTACCAAACCCAACCCGCAGATTTTCATCGGTCTTTGGCAGTCTTTTGGCAGGTGGAAACCATGGAAGAAATTGGTGGTTTGCCAGCCGCTTTGGCTTTCTTCGATGCAGAAATTCGCCCGCAAATCAACGCCTTGCAATCCCCCGAGGGCTTGGAATATCTGCGACTGGTCGACCGGCTCAAAATCGAACTGGCTGAAGCTTGGCTGAATACCACCACCTCTCGAATTTTGCTAGACGACCTGCAGGAAATGAGTGTGGAAATTATTGACCAAAATCCCTTTCAGGTGGCGGAAAAAAGCGGGACTTTGGAGAAAATTAAAAATCGCATGCGCGAGCATATTTATACAGCAGAAGATTCTGCCAAACAATCCTTTCAAATTTACTGGAGTCGGGAAAATTTGCTGCAACCTTACTGGCCCCAGGAACTGGTCTTTTTTAATGAAGATATTCGGTTTTTACTTTCCACCAACTACTTTCGCTCGATTAACGAAAGCGGCAACTTCACCGATCGCTTTTTAAGCATTATTGATGTTTGGTTTATTTTGATTTTTGTCGGGGAAATTTTGGGGCGCGCGGTTTACTACAATCTCACCCATCCCTTTACGATTCCTAAATACCGTTGGTACGAATATTTGCTGTTGGTGCCTGTGGGGAATTGGCTGCAATGGGCATTTTCCCGGCGTTGGTACGACTTACCCCTGTTGCTGCCTTTTTGGCGGTGGTTGCGGGTGATTCCTGTGGCAGCACGACTGCACGAATCTCGTCTGGTGGATATGGAGACCCTGCGCCAACAAATTAGCCAAGACATCATCGCCAACTTTGCTGGGGAACTTACCGAAATTGTGGTCATTCGGGTTCTTAGTCAAGTACAAGAAGGTATTGCCCAGGGGAATTTGGTGCAATGGGTTTTCCAAGAAGAAGAACGGGAATACATCGACCTCAACGATATTGACGAGGTGCAAACCATCAGCGATCGCTTAGTTCAAATCACCGCTTACCAGGTCCTTCCCGCGATTCAACCGGACCTGCAAGCTTTTGTGCGTCACAGTTTAGACCAGGCCTTAGCCCAATCAAACGCTTACAAACAATTTAAAAACCTCCCTGGCGTGGGGAACTTCCCCTCACAAATGACCGACCGCCTGGCAGGAGATCTCACCAGAAGCATTTGTAACGCCCTGCAATCCAGCTTAGAAGACGATGTCGGCTCGGAATTATTGGAAAAAATCGTCCAAAACTTTACCGGTACCTTTCGTAGCGAAGTGCAAAAAGAAAAAACCATCCAAGAAATCCAAGAACTGCTTTACGTCTTCATTGAAGAAGTCAAAATTAACTACGTCAAACGCTCCACGCAAGAAGATTTTGAACGTATCCTAGAAGAAACCGAACAGCTCTATCGCCAAGCTCAGGAGTCTTCCGAAAAATGAACCTCTCTTGGATTGTTGCCTTGGGTTTGACCGCTGCCACTTTGGGAAATAGTGGACTCGGTCAAATCGTTTCTTCTCCTTCCCTGCCGGAAACCGTTCCCGAAGCCAGCCACTCCCCTCAACTAGCCCAGCAATCCCCAAACTCAAACCAAAACCTCAGCGAACAGATTCTCAACGATTTGTTTCGGTGCATGCGAACCTCTGCCGACTCAGCCACCGAAATTCCCTCAATGGAAGAAATCGAATCGATTGCCACCCAGTGCGTTTTGCAAGTGGTTTTGCTGAACGCCGATGGTGCCTTGCGTGCCGATGCCAACCAGCGTTTGCTGGCTTTGATGCGTGCCACCGGTTTTTCCCTACCCAAACCCAGCTCTCAGGGGGAAGCGACCGTTGCTTTAGAACCACTTGCCGAAGGCAGCACTGTTTATACCATTCCCGTTACCATTAGCGATACCGAAGAAGATTTTCTACTAGACACCGGTGCTTCCAACTCCATTTTGACCCCGAAAGTAGCCACGGCTTTGAACCTACAAGGGGAATCTTTTCCCAGCGAACTGCTTTCCTATTTTGCCGTCGGAGAAGATTGCGCCGGCATGGAAGCCAAACTGCACCAAATTCCTAGCCTAACCGTTGGTGCAGCCACCGTTAGTGGGTTGAGCGGTTTGGAAGTACCAGCAACTACTATTCCCAGCGATCGCGCCGGCATTTTGGGATTGGACTTTCTCAGTAGCTTCGATGTGACCATCAATCCCGCAACCGCCACCTTGCAGTTATTGCCCCCTTCCCAACCTCCCAAAAATGCGATCGCCTTAGAAGGCAAAATGGGCCTTATGACCGCTCAAGCACGCATCAACAACCAAGGACCATTTACTTTGATGTTGGATACCGGTGCCAGTATCGGTGTCATTTCCCAAAAAGTTGCCAATTTGCTTTCCCTACCATCAAAAAAGGAAACCGTGGAAGTGCAAGGATTTTGTGGCCAACAAACCGGTCAACTGACCCAACTATCCAGCTTGCAAATTGGCGAACACCAACAAAACCAAGTCGAGACTGTTATTTTAGACAATACCCTCTTGGATCTAATTGGCATCGACGGCATTGTTGGGCAAAACTTCCTCAACCACTACCGGCAGCACTGGTATTTTGCTCCCCGCGGCGAGTTAGGATTTCCCGAAACCGGTCGCCTGCGCTTGCAAGCGCCAAAAACATCGCGATGGTGCCTACCGCACCAGTCCTCCGGACCATCGCAACGCCCCTACCACGAGATTTCTAGCAGGGAATCCAACCAAAACTGCTAAATTTTCTCCTAGAGTGCAGAAAAAAACAGTGAGAACTGCACAAACGCACATCCAGTCCTTTCACTTTCTTCCGTCCTTCCTATTGTTTAGATAGACTCTGAATATGTCAGCTATGTCCGCAACCATCGCCACCGAGCAAATCGACCGTATCGTCTGGAACCAACACCACGATCCCTTTGAAGTTTTGGGCTGCCACCAAATCGAACGCAACGGGGAATCCGTCTGGGTGGTCCGTGCTTACCTCCCCAACGCCAAACAAGCTTGGGTGGTCTTGCCAGAAAAACGCCAAGAAGCGCCCATGCAATCGGTACATCACCCCCATTTCTTTGAATGCGTCCTGGAACAAGACCCCCTCACCAACTACCAACTCCGCATACAAGATGGGGAACACGAACGGGTGATTCGCGACCCCTACGCCTTCCGTTCCGTCAAACTCACCGATTACGACATTCACCTGTTCTCCGAAGGCAACCACCACCGCATTTACGAAAAACTCGGTGCCCACCCCACCGAATTTGAAGGTGTTAGCGGGGTTTACTTTGCCGTTTGGGCACCCAATGCCCGCAATGTCTCCATTATCGGCAATTTCAACCGTTGGGACGGTCGCCAGCACCAAATGCGCAAACGCGGCAATGGGGTTTGGGAGCTATTCGTTCCCGAAATTCAGCCGGGGGAACCCTACAAATACGAAATTAAAAACTACGAAGGTCACATCTACGAAAAATCCGACCCCTACGGATTTTGGCAGGAAGTACGTCCCAAAACTGCTTCGGTGGTAGCCGATTTGGATACCTACACCTGGACAGATGAAGACTGGTTGGAAAAACGCCGCCACACCGACCCTCTCAAAGAACCCATTTCTGTCTACGAATGCCACCTGGGGTCCTGGCTACACGCTTCTTCTGCCAATCCCCCCATCAGCGTTGACGGACAACCGGAAAATCCCGTAACCGTATCCGACCTCAAACCTGGCGCTCGTTTTCTCAGCTATCGGGAACTGGCGGATCGACTAATTCCCTACGTCAAGGAGTTGGGATACACCCACATCGAACTGTTGCCCGTGGCGGAGCATCCCTTTGATGGGTCTTGGGGATATCAGGTAACCGGATACTATGCCGTCACCTCTCGCTACGGTACGCCCCAGGATTTCATGTATTTTGTGGACCAATGCCACCAAAATGGGATTGGCGTAATTGTGGATTGGGTTCCCGGCCATTTCCCCAAAGACGGTCACGGTCTGGCGTTTTTCGATGGCACCCACCTGTACGAACATGCCGATCCCCGTCGGGGAGAACACAAGCAATGGGGAACGTTGGTGTTCAACTACAGCCGCAACGAGGTGCGCAATTTCTTGGTTTCCAACGTGCTGTTTTGGTTTGATAAGTACCACATCGATGGCATTCGGGTGGATGCGGTGGCTTCCATGCTGTATTTGGACTACCAACGGGAAGACGGGGAATGGCTGCCCAACGAGTATGGTGGTCGGGAAAATTTAGAAGCGGTGGAGTTTCTCCGCCAAACCAATTATTTGCTGTTTTCGTACTATCCTGGTGCCTTGAGCATTGCGGAAGAGTCCACTTCTTGGCCGATGGTTTCCTGGCCTACGTATACCGGGGGATTGGGCTTTAATTTGAAATGGAATATGGGGTGGATGCACGATATGCTGGATTATTTCAGCATGGACCCCTGGTTCCGCCAGTTCCATCAAAACAATATTACGTTTAGCATGTGGTATCACCACAGCGAGAATTTTATGCTGGCGCTTTCCCACGATGAGGTGGTTCACGGCAAGGCGAGTATTTTGTCGAAAATGCCGGGGGCGGATGATTGGCAGAAGTTTGCAAATGTCCGCTGTTTGTTTGCCTATATGATGGCCCATCCTGGGAAAAAGACCATGTTTATGGGGATGGAGTTCGGTCAGTGGAATGAATGGAATGTTTGGAGCGATTTGGACTGGCATTTGCTGCAGTACGAATCCCACCGGCAGCTAAAGCAGTTTTTTACTGACCTCAACCAGCTTTATACCCGCGAACCGGCGCTGTATACCCAGGATTTTGAACGGGAAGGGTTTGAATGGATTGATTGCAGCGATAGCCGCCACAGCGTGGTGTCGTTCGTGCGTCGGGCAAAGGATACGGAAGCGTTTTTGGTAGCGGTGTGCAATTTTACGCCGCAACCCCACAGCCACTACCGGGTAGGGGTTCCCGAGGCTGGTTTCTATCGGGAGATTTTTAACAGCGATGCCCAACCCTATGGAGGCAGCAATATGGGCAATTTGGGAGGTAAGTGGACGGATGCGTGGTGGTTCCACGGCCATTCCCATTCCCTGGATTTGTGTTTGCCGCCGTTGGGGGTGATTTTCTTGAAGTTGGACCGCGATGCAAATGGTTCGCTTTAGAATGCTTGTGTAGCTGCCTGCAGGATGGCTTTGGGTGGCTATGGGAGGTCCCGTCGGTAGGTTTCGCCGTTGTGGGCGACGATTTGGCGGGGAAGCTGCGGGAGGGCGATCGCGCGATCGCTCTCCATGTCGTAGGTGGTGTAGGTGATGGAGCAGTTGGACGGTTGGATGTCTAGGAGGGTGACGGTTTTGGGGCTGCGGCGGTCGGTGCCAATCCAAACGCGGGAGGCAGAACCTAGGTTGCCGGCGTGCAGAGTTTCTAGGTTGCCGGTGCGACCGGGAAAGTAAGCGTGGTGGTGTCCGCAAATATACGTACGTACGCGGTAGCGCTCCAACAGCGATCGCAGGCGGTCGGCTTCCTGCAAGACATCCCCGGGGCGATCGCGCCCTACCCCGACGGCATACAAGGGCAAATGTCCCATGACGAAGCGCAAATTGGCTTGTTGAGCGGCTTGGCTGGCTAGGTTTTCTCTGGCGATGGCTAGGTCTGGCTCTGGAATGCGGCCGGTGGAAGCATCCCACACCAAGCAGAATATGTTTTGATGGCGAAAGCTGTAGGTGAAGGGGAAGCGGCGGCGGTCGAGGAGTTCGATGCCCAGGCGGTCTTGCCGGTTTTGCCAGTAGGCGGCAGCGATTTCGCGCTCGCGTTGAAAGATCGGTTCTCCCTGCTGCCGGGCACCGGAAGCGTCGTGGTTGCCCATGGTGGGGGCAAAGGGGAACTCGGCTAGGTTTAGCATGACTTCCCGGTCGAATCCCGACCACATGGCTGCAATTTGCTCGCGGCTGAGGGAGCGTTTTTGCCCGGCTACCATGTCGCCAGCACACAGAACCAAATCGGGCTGCCACTGGCGGATGCGCGCGATCGCTCTGGTGACTTCTGGAGCGTAGGTGGTGGACCCGTAAGCACCGTTTAAGTCGCTGATGACGGCAATACGCAGCTTGGTATCGGCAACGGGGGGTGCGGGTGGTTGGCTCTGGACCAAGGGACCTCCTGAGCTGCTTAAGGCAGTCCCTACCAAACTTAGAGTGCTCAATTTTAGAAAACGACGGCGCGGCCAGCCCATAATGGTTCCCTCGGTTGGTGGTTGACGTGCCCGATGGCTTCTAGCTTATCCCACCTTTGTTAAAATTCTTTTAAGATGGTTACAATCCCCATCAGAATTGGGAGGTTGGGCTTCTCTTTCTCGATGGCCTCCTTTTCGGAAAATACGGAGAAACCCCTTGGTTTCTAAGGGATCGGACAAAATGACCGCTATCAACCACAGCAACAAATTTTCTGGTTGGTTCAGGATGGGGAAGGCGCGATCGCGATATAATATTATGTTAAGCCATGAAGAGAACGCTCGATTTTCGCGCGTCAGCCAGCTCCAGTTGGTTGGCGTGGGTCGATAAGGAGGTGTTGGGACCTTTTGCCCGCGGTCGGGGAAGGGTCGATCGAGCAACTGTTTTCTCAGCGAACCATCGATGCTATCCAGAAGGCAGCAGCGGCCAAGCGGAACCCGGTTTTCCAACGCGGCTGCATTCTGAATAGCAAACTTGACAGAGGAAGCACACCAGCGGTTAAGGGCCACGGTTTATATCCCGTAGATGCTGTTCTATAATGGAGCGTATATCTATTCTCTATGCTATCGTTTCTAACTTGTTCGATGTTGCCTCTGTCAAAATCAAAGTTGGACAATGAGATAAAGCAACTGAGATAGCAACCTTTCGTTTTTTATGCTATTTGTCGCTCTTTTTCTAGCTTGCTTGCCGTTGGTTGCCTTACTACCTACCAAAGGTCAGGGGGGTGAGACCGGCTAAGCTTTTCTCCAGACATGGGAGAAGCGATCGCCACCCGCAACAACAATCCGGTTGTTGGGAAACCAATCTCTTCGCCAAATCCTTTTCTCTGTCTGTTTTTGGGAAACTTGCTAGAACCGAAAAACACTCGATGGGAGAACAAGCAGCGTTTTTGAAATAACCACCAGATACCAACGTGGGCACCAGGAAGGTAGGGAACCTTCCTGAGTGTCTGCAAACCATCCTCTTTCCCGATATGGAAAACGGCTGGCCCTGGGAGCTTTCCATCGAGTCAGGTTTTCATCGTACTGTTTCCCATTTGGCGTGTCCGACAGTAGGGGAACACAGGAAGGTGTGGGGTTGGTGAACGATTTACTTTTGCCTGTAGGTCTTCCTACCGGCGAATGAGCGAAACCGGCACCAATTTAATAGTACGAAGTACTTGCTTGTCGGAAATTCTATTTACCAATCGTTTAAAGAACAATTTGCAGAGGATTTATGGAGCGTCAAGAAACTCCTAATAGTAAGGCAAAACGCACAGATTTTATGAGTAGCAATCGATTTATCACTGCTCAAACCTTACTCGAACGGCACCATCGTGGGGAGCGTAATTTCCCAGGCGTCTATCTCAAGCAAGCAGAGCTAGCAGGTATCAACTTCAATCATACCAATTTCCAAAGCGCCAATCTTCTACGGAGCAACCTACGCGGTGCTAACTTGGTCATGGCCGATCTGTCCGCAGCTGACTTTAGCCATAGTCATCTCCAGGAAGCCAAACTCATCGAAGCCAACCTCACTGGCGCGGTATTCAAACGCATTCGCGCTCGTGGTAGCGACTTCAGCGGTGCCAATCTTAGCCGTACTTCCTTGGTAGAAGCGATACTAACACAAGGGGATTTTACCGCTATCAGTGCCATGGGGGCTGACTTTTCCGGAGCTACGCTGACGCAAGCCAATTTTAACAGTGCCAGCTTGGCCCGCACCCAGTGGCAACAAGCCCAGCTAACAGCAGCCAACTTCAACCGCGCGATCGCCAGCGAAGCCAATTTTGCCTTTGCCTGTTTGCGCCAAGTTAGCTCGATTTGCGCTTATTTCCATCGGGCCAGCTTCCCAGGGGCAAACTTGGTAGAAGCTGACTTTAGTTATGCTGACTTGCGCCATGCCGACCTGCGCGGTGCCAACCTCAGCGGGGCCAATCTCAATGGGGCCAATCTCAATGGGGCCCATCTCCAGGGGGCAAATTTAAGTTGGTGCCACGTTGATGGCAGCATTCTGCGCGGCACCGATCTCAAAGAGGCGGATTTGTCTGGTGCGAACCTGCAAGCAGCTAACCTCAGCGGTGCCAACTTGGAAGGTGCCAGTTTGGTGGAAGCCGATCTGCGCGGTGCCAATCTCAACGGTGCCAACCTCAGCGGAGCTGGATTGCTGCTCAGTGCTTTAAGCGGTGCCAACTTAGACGGAGCTAATTTGGAAAATGCCAATTTAATTGGCACTCAAATTGGCGAGGCAAATTTCAGTGAGGTCGTGCTGGAAAACGCCATTTTGCCCAACGGCATTACCCATCCAGTGGACGTACGCGGTGCGTAGGGATAACCGCAATTGGCAGTGGTTGGAGGAATTTTTCACCCTAAAAATGTAGCCCCAAAGGACGAAGGGCTGCTCGGCTACCTGAAGCTAGAGGCATGAAGCCCCCGTGCTTTAGCCGGAGGTGCTAACGATTGAAGTGAGGTTGAGGTAAACATAGCAGCAGCTGCCTGGCATCCTGGAGCTGCTTGCTATGGGGATTGGCTTGTATAGCCAATCCACTTCAACTTATGCTATTATGAATAGGTTGACGGTGTTCACAAGGGTGGAGTGTAAGGGCAGAATGATAAAAGTGGGAAACCATCTGGTCGTTGAAGCTTGGCAATGTCCGCAAGAGCTACTAAACGATCCAGGACGCATCCGCCGCGCGATCGCTGAATCCATTTCAGCGGGAGAGGCTACGCTGATCGATTTGTGCGTGCATCAGTTTAGTCCCCACGGGGTAACAGCAACGGCTACGCTCGCAGAGTCCCATATTGCCCTACATACTTGGCCGGAGCATGGTTATGCAGCGCTCGATTTGTTCTTCTGCGGTAGTGGCAATCCGCGCCAGGCAATGGAAGTGTTGCAAAATGCTCTCCAAGCTCAACGGGTGAGAGTGAAAGAGATTCCACGGGGCTTCGATCCGCAGGACGAAGGCGATGCCGATGTTTCACAATCGACAGAAAAGCAGGACGTGCAAGCTCTGGAAACCTCCTTGACTGCGAGATGAGAGGATCGCCTTCCTCGCTTGCTTAACGGCAGAAAACTTTTCCGTCCATCTGCAAATAACCAACAGTCAAACCCCAAAGCCAACCCGCCTTTTGCGTCCTGTCTCCCAAGCCCAAGTCCCTCCCAGCGATCGCTTCGCAGGGCAGGCCAGCAAGACAGAAAAGCGGGTTGGCTATTTTCGTATGCTTTCTAGGTCACTAGAGCCTTAGATTACACACGACTGCCGCGATAAAAAGGCTTTTTCACCACTTTGGCAGGAGCCATCTTGCCGCGTACGTCTACCTGCAAAGACTGACCGACACGCGCCAGGTGAGTGGGAACGTAAGCCAAAGCAATGGGATAGCCCAACGTAGGCGAAGGACAACCGCTGGTTACCGTTCCAACCACTTCCCCATCGCCAACCACGGAATAGCCGTGACGGGCAATGCGCCTGCCTTCCATTTGCAATCCAACCAAGCGGCGGGACAAACCTTCGTTGCTTTGTTTTTCCAAAATGTCCCGACCGTTAAAATCGCCTTTGCTATCCAAATGCACCAGCCAGCGCAATCCCGCTTCTAGCGGCGTCGTGCTTTCATCAATTTCTTGTCCGTATAGGGGCATGGCAGCTTCCAAACGCAGGGTATCCCGCGCCCCCAGGCCGCAAGGCGTGACCCCAGCATCCACCAATTGCTGCCACAGTTGCTTGCCCGCTTCCGGTTCGATGGCAATTTCAAATCCATCTTCGCCAGTATACCCCGTACGAGCCACAAACGCCGGTTTCCCCAAAATCGTTGCTTCGGTATGGGTAAAAGACTTCAAAATCGATAAATCCGCCTCGACCAAGGGTTGCAGGTATTGCAAAGTTTGCGGTCCCTGTACCGCAAGCAAAATTCTGCTTTTGGTCAAATCTTCCAGCACATCTCCTTCTGGAGGAGATTGGATTTGTGCATCAATCCAAGCTTTATCCCGGGATTTGGTGGCAGCATTGACAATGGCAACCCACCGCTGTTCGCCATCAGCGTTGGTTCCCTGGTAGTAAAAAATTAAGTCGTCTAAAATACCGCCGCGGTCGTTGAGCAACACGGTATATTGCGCTTCTCCTGGCTGCAACCGCGATAAATCGGAAGGCACTAAGGTTTGAAGTTTTTCCAAAACGCGGGGACCGCGCATGGCAAATTTGCCCATGTGGGACACGTCGAAAATGCCAGCCGCATGGCGAACGGCAGCATGTTCTTGGGAAATACCGCTAAACTGCACGGGCATTTCCCAACCCCCGAAATGGGTCATTTTGGCATTCAGCCCCGCGATCGCTTCGTACAGGGGCGTACGGGCGTATTGCTGCGTTGAAGATTGAGCCACTTGCGTTCTATCCTTTGTTTTCTACGCTACCTTAGACATGATATCGAGAAATTTTGGCTTTTCTTCTGGTTCATCCCCAACCTAATTGCATATTTTTGCTAAGAACGAAAGCGAAAACACCGCTATAACTAGGTTCAAGCTAGGGAAATCAATCAGGGTGGGACGTCCCCACCCTCGTTGCTCTTACCGCGTTAAAAATCGCCATGGGAAGCGATCGCCGCTTGCATTTGTTCCAACACTTGCGAAATCGGCAAACTACCTAACTCCCCAGAAGCGCGGGTACGCACGCTCAAAGAATCGGATTCCGCCTCTTTCTGTCCCACAATCCCCATAACCGGGATTTTCTGTTTTTCCGCATTGCGAATCAATTTCCCCAAGCGATCGCCACTGGTATCCACCTCCACGCGAATGCCTGCCGCGCGGAATCTCTCTGCCGTCTCGTTGGCAAACGAAAGCTGGTTGTCGCTCACCGGCAACAGCCGTACCTGCGTTGGTGCCAGCCACAGGGGGAAATCGCCAGCATACTCTTCAATTAAAATTCCCATTAGCCGTTCCACCGAACCAAAAGGCGCGCGGTGAATCATAACCGGCCGCTGGCGAGAACCATCCGACGCCGTATACTCCAGATCGAACCGTTCTGGCAAATTGTAATCCACCTGAACCGTTCCCAGCTGCCACTCCCGTTCCAGGGCATCGTGGAAAATAAAATCCAACTTCGGTCCGTAGAAAGCCGCTTCCCCAGGTGCTTCAAAGAAATCCATGCCTAGCTGGTTAACCGCCCGGCGAATGGCATTTTCTGCTTTTTCCCAAGCTTCGGGAGCACCAATGTATTTTTCCGCTTCTGCCGGGTCGCGAAAACTCAGCCGCGCCCGGAAATCTTTTAACTGCAAGCTGTTGAACACCGACAGAATCAGATCCACCACCTTGAGAAATTCATCGTCCAATTGTTCGGGAGTCACAAATAGGTGGGCATCATCCACGGTAAAGCCGCGAACCCTGGTCAAACCGCCCAATTCGCCGGATTGTTCGTAACGATACACCGTACCAAATTCTGCCAAACGCACCGGCAAATCCCGATAAGAGCGCAATTGGCTTTTATAAATTTGAATGTGGAACGGACAGTTCATAGGTTTGAGGACGAATCCCTGTTCGCTTTCCGCGGCTTCCGGGTCGTCCGCCATCATCGGGAACATATCATCCTTATATTTTTGCCAGTGTCCGGAGGTTTTGAACAGGTCTACCCGGGCAATATGGGGAGAAACCACCGGCAGATATCCCCGTTTGAGCTGCTCCTGTTTGAGAAAATCTTCCAGGGTATTGCGCAAGGTGGTGCCTTTGGGGGTCCACATGGGTAGCCCCGGTCCTACAGGGTCCGAGAAAATAAACAGTCCCAGTTCTTTGCCCAGTTTGCGGTGGTCCCGTTTTTGGGCTTCAGCTTTGCGGCGCTGGTATTCTTGCAGTTGTTCTGGGGTTTCCCAAGCAGTTCCGTAAATGCGTTGCAGTTGCTGTCGGTTGGCGTCTCCCCGCCAGTAGGCACCGGCGACGCTTTCTACATCGATGGCTTTGGGGTTTAAATCACCGGTGTTTTCCACGTGGGGACCGGCACACAAATCCCACCAGGTGTCGCCGAGGTGGTAGATGGAGATGGGATCTTCGGGGATGCTATCGAGAATTTCCAGTTTGTAGGGTGCCTGGATTTGTTGAATGCGACGCTTGGCTTCTTCCCGAGTGACCACTTCCCGCTGTACGGGCAGTTTTTGTTTGATAATTTTCACCATCTCTTTTTTGATGGCTTTTAAGTCTTCGGGGGTGAAGGGTTCGGGATGGTCGAAGTCGTAGTAAAAGCCGTATTCCGTCCACGGACCGATGGTGACCTGCGCGTTGGGGAACAGCCGTTGCACCGCCATGGCCATGACGTGGGAGGCGGTGTGGCGAATTCGTTTTAATTTCTCAGATTCGCTGGTGCGCGGGAGTTTGATTTTTTCGGCTACTTCTGAGGACATGGACAATTTTTGTTTGGCTCCCAAAACAACGTTTATTACAAAATGTAAACTGAGTTAAGATAGGGAATGTGGTGTTCTTTTTTCTATTTTATGGTGGATCCGAGTCCCTCTGACACCGACCTGCTAAGATCGATTTTACAGCCTCTGTTTGAAGACTTTCAGTATTGGTTTGGGCGATCGCGTCACTTGCTGGAGACACAACGGCTTTCCTTTATGGAACCGCAGCAGCAAGCCGATTTGCTGGACCGGGTCAAACAGGCGCAACAAGAGGTGAGCAGCGCCCAAATGCTCTTTCAAGCTACCAACGGTACGGCTGGCGTCCAAATGGATGTTTTGATGCCCTGGCACCAGCTGTTGACGGAATGCTGGCAAGTAGCGATGCGATTTCGTCAGGAGCAAACGGCTGCCACGAGTTCGGAGTCTGGGGAAGCCACCGACCCACCGGCTGGTTCTGCTTGACCCGATCGCGCGATCGCGGTCTTCCCCGACCATAACAAACTCTATTTTAAAACTTTTCTCAGGCGAATCGTCGTCTTTCTTTGGAGGAAATCGAGAATATGTTACACCTACTTTATATTTTGGCGTTTACGGTCCTGGCTTTTCTGGCAGTAGGCAACTTGATTCGCAGTTTGATGTCGTTTAGCCGTCAATCCCAGCGCCATCCAGCTACGCGCGGGGGCTTTGGTTATGGTGCCAGTTCCCAAAAGACAGCACCCCACCCAGAGCTACTCGACGAACGGGGTCAGGTGGTCAAAGAACCGCTGATGGTCCTGCGTTCTATGGATGTAGAAGACGCCCGCGAACAACTGGACGCGATTTATAAAGAGTCTCCCGGTCATTCCCACGACGAACAGGACGAGAAATAGAATGGCTCTCCTCGTCTGGTGCTAGCTGATTCGATTTTTTCGGATCGGCTTGCTTGGCGGGGGAAGGCAAGGGGAGTTGCTATGGAATTGGTGGCTAGCAATATTGTAGGAACTGTTCGGGCACCAACCGCAGTTCGCCAGAGGCTAGCCGTTCCATCTCTACCCACAGGGCTTTTTTCTGGCGATCGCCTTCCCAAAAAGTCACTTCCGGGATTTCGTACCATTGGGGATTGGCAAAGTCGCACTGGTACAGTTGGATGAGTTCGTGACCCGGCCGGTCGTTGTAAACGAAGATGTTTTCCATACAGGTAATGTAGCGAATATTGGTGAGGTGGGCTTGAATTTCTTCTTGGAATTCTCGGATTAAGGCATCGCGGCTGTATTCACCAAAATCAACGCCCCCTCCCAGAGCACGGTAGAAAGTTTGCTGTTTGCTGGCGTCGTATCCCTGAGAAAGAAACAAGCGATCGCCACAGCGGATGATGCCGAGGGCAAGAACGCGGATGCTATCGGATTGATGGGCCATAATAAAAGCTTGAACAATCGCAGGCTAGAGATGGAGTGGGACCATTAATTGTAGGTGGCAAAACTGGATTGCTGATATTCTTTGGGAATCGGCCAGTCTGGGTTCTCACCGCCAATCAGAAACTGCTCGATGGTAACGTATTCGCGGCTAAATTGTTGAAGGGCATTTACCAATACATCCAAAGCCACGGCATCGCTGGTTCCCAGATCGAACCAACAGCGCGCCCAAGTGTCTTGATATTCCACTTCACCCATATTGTGCATCACCGAAAGCATGGTGGAATCGGCAACGCTGGTGTCGTATTCTACGTAGCTTAAATCCCAGCCGGCTTCTTGAATTTGCAGGTTTTCGGCATTAAAACCACCGAGTTTGCCCAATAAAAACCAAGAGTTTAACAGTTCTTCCACAAACTGTTTTTCTTGGTTGCTAGGAACGGTTTCAAATTTCAGCCAAAACCACAAATTAAACGGGTCGAATTCGCGAAACTTGACTTCCATAAATTTTAGATCCTCGCCACCATGCTCCAAAAAAAGGAACAAACAAGAAACGGATGCGTTTTCTTGTTTGTTGGAAAAGGAAGATTCCTGGTTATTTTTGTTCTGGATGTTCGAGGGCCGTTCCTGTCCCCATTTGGTTGATGGTATCAATGAGTTGGTAAAGCCTGCCCAAATCTCGTTGATTGAAGTGTAAAGTCAGTCGCGGCAGGTTCTGTGTATCGTCTCCGGCTTCTTGGGGAAGTGCTTGACTTTTTTCAATTTTTCCCTGGGTGAGAATGTCGCCAAACTTCTGGTTGAGTCGGTCTACTTCGCCCTCGGAAAGGTCGGATTTCAGGCGAATCACCAACAGGTCGTTGACGTAACGGCTGGAATGGTAAACCCGGTAAAAGTTGGTAATGGTTTGGCAGGCAACTTCGACGCTGTCGGTAATGGTATACAAGCTGGTGTCGTCGGGACTAATCAATCCCCGCCGCAGCAGTTGTTTTTCGATGTAGGCGTTCCATTCTTGCCAGTAGTCGCCTCCCGGTTTGTCCAACATGACAATGGGGGCAGGACCAAATTTACCCGTTTGTGTTAGAGTCAGACATTCAAAAGCTTCGTCTTGGGTGCCAAACCCGCCGGGGAACAAAGCGATCGCATCGCTTTCTTTCAACAAAAACAACTTGCGGGTAAAGAAATATTTAAAATAAATTAATTTCTCATCCCCCGCAATGTAAGGATTGGCCCGCTGCTCGAAGGGTAACTGAATGTTCAAACCAAAAGAATTCTCAGCACCAGCACCGGCGTTGGCCGCTTGCATAATGCCACCCCCCGCTCCAGTCATGACCATGAATTTTTGTGCGGTCATGCAGCGAGCAAAATCTAACGCTAGCTGGTATTCCGGTCGATCTACTTCCGTGCGCGCCGAGCCAAACACCGTCACTTTGCGGATATGGCGGTATGGATGAAAGGCATAAAAACCTTTTTCCATATCTTGCAGGGAAGCAGATAAAATTTTCCAGTCCAACCTTTCCAGAGCGTCTTCTTCTCCGGAAAGGCGGACCAGGATCGCTAGCGCCCGTTGGATCCATTTGGTATACCTAAGATGGGGAAGACCCTGCATTAACTTGTCTACCCCATCGTATAGGTAAGACAGTTCTTGGCTATTAACTTGACGTAAGTTCATGTAATTCTAGTGACCGGAAGCCAAATCTTTTCCCGTCGCTCCGGTATCGAGTAGGCTCTCCCATCTTCTGGGCGATCGCTGGTAGCTATTTTTAGGCTACCGCAACAACAAGCCTTCCTACCAGGTCGAGGCAGTTTCTGGGAAAATCTTGAAAACCGCCACGGCATTTGTGGAAATACCCAAGTACGTCTAAGCCAACTTTAACTGGCGTGGGCCGGCAACAAGTTTCCCTAGCTTTTTGCAGCCAACGGTTTTGGCTTTCCCAGAGCGGTTTACAAATACTTCTCTAGGGTATTGGCCAAGGTGGTTTTCGGAACGGCACCAACCACCATATCTACCTTTTGGCCATCTTTAAAGACCATCAAAGTAGGAATACTGCGGATGCCGTATTGGCTGGCTACGTTTGGACTTTCGTCGGTGTTCACCTTAACGACCTTGATTTTGCCGTCGTATTGTTGGGCAATTTCATCTACCACCGGCGCGACCATTCTGCAGGGGCCGCACCAGGGTGCCCAAAAGTCCACGAGCACCGGAACTTCGCTTTCTAGGACTTCAGATTTAAAAGTAGCATCAGTGACTTGTGCAGCTGCTGACATGCCTGTCTATCCCAATGTTTTCAAAATATTCTACACTACCTTATGTTATCACACAGGAGAACAAACTAGGCGCAAAGATTGCCACATCAATGGGGATCTTTTTTCCGGAAACGCCTCCGAGAAAGCCGGAAAATAGGAAACCGCCCGGAACCAGCCCGGGCGGAGTGTGGTGTGAGGAGTGAACGGAAACATTTGTCTCCGCTACTATCTATTCTAATCAACTCTCTCCCTTCATAACACCAGGCTCGGAGAAATTTTTCAAATTGGCAAATCACCTACCAACAAAGCTGAATTTTCCAGCGAACCGCGTGTATTTGCCGCTTTTTTCGGGGCAGGGAAGCTGTTAGAGCGGCCGCAGAGCTATTTACCCATCCCCAATTGCTGTGCTTTTTGGTAAACCTTGCCTTCGGTGAGCAGGGAAGGGGCAATCACCACTTCCACTTGCTGCATTTCTTGCAGGTTTTTCACCCCTAGCGTGCCCATGCTGGTTTTGATAGCACCCAATAAATTGTGGGTTCCATCGTCCAATTGGGCGGGACCGCAGAGAATTTGTTGGAGGGTTCCGGTGGTACCAACGCGAATGCGCGTTCCCCTGGGCAACAAGGGACTGGGCGTTGCCATGCCCCAATGGTATCCTTGACCGGGTGCTTCTTGGGCGCGGGCAAAGGGAGAACCGATCATCACTGCATCAGCCCCGCAAGCCAAGCACTTGCAGATATCACCCCCTGTAATCAAACCGCCATCGGCAATAATGGCTACCTGTTTGCCGGTTTCCTGGTAAAACGCATCCCGGGCAGCAGCACAATCAGCGACGGCGGTGGCTTGCGGCACGCCAATTCCTAGTACACCGCGGGAGGTACAAGCTGCCCCAGGACCAATGCCTACCAAAACCCCAGCGGCACCGGCTTTCATCAGGTTTAAAGCCACTTCGTAGGTCACGCAGTTGCCCAAAATCACGGGCATGGGCATGCGATCGCAAAAATCGCGCAAATCCAACGGGCACTCAGCAGAAGGCGATAGGTGGGCGGTGGAAACCACAGTTGCCTGTACGAAGAACAAATCGGCACCCGCCTCTGCTACTTGCTCGCCGAATTTCATGGCACCGGCTGGTGTCGCGCTAACGGCAGCAATGCCCCCTTGCTGTTTAATTTCGCGAATGCGTTTTTCAATAAGTTGGGGTTGAATCTCGGCGGCGTAGACTTCTTGCATCAGCGGCACAAACTCATCTTTGCCCACGCTGACAATTCGTTGTAACACCGTGTTGGGGTCTTCGTAGCGCGTTTGAATGCCTTCTAGATTCAACACCCCCATCGCACCCATTTGGGACAAATGCACGGCCATGTTGACGTCAACTACGCCATCCATGGCACTGGCAATAATGGGAATTTCCCGTTCGATGTCGCCTAAGCTCCAACTGGGGTTCGCCAAACTCGGGTCGAGCGTTCGCTGACCGGGAACGAGGGCAATTTCATCAATTCCGTAAGCTCTACGAGCGGTTTTACCACGACCGATTTGTATATCCACTTCGGGCTCCTTTGCTTCCCAAGACGATTGGACAATAAACCAAACAGACTCCGATTGCTATGTTGCTTGCGGCAAGGTAGTTGACAATCGCGAGACCAGCAAGTGCGCTTTTTTGAGGGGAACCGCAACCCCAAAATGAAAAAGTTTGCTAAGGTATTTACCAACGAGGGCGCTGTGGGGGCAAGATGGTAGTAACCCCACCAATCAGCTTTCCGGATAGGCGATCGCTTGGTTGGTTGGTGGTGCTTGACAAGGGAGACCCCCTGAGAACCCTCTCACGAATAGAGTTCGCAAGTTTCCCACTTCCTGGTTGGCTCCTAGATGAACGAGCTATGAACCGGCCTCTTTGATGGCTGCTTGCCCCCTCGCGAGCGTTCTTCCGCCCCGTACCGGACGTACTTGGGATTGGAAGATAACACATTTTTGGATTTTTACTGCGGCTCTAGCCGCGCGAGTCGCTTTTTTTCGGTGCTGCTCAAACGACCCGACGACGGGCACTCCCGTTGTTCTATGGGATTTTGCCACCGTGCGCGCAGAAGGGGATATCGCTTTTTGTTCGGTCTGACCGGGGGGAGCGATCGCTGGAACCTCGCTGGCCTCCTTGGCAACTTCCGCAGGAAGCGGAAATGGGTTGCCATCTTTATGCCAGAGGAATCCCAGGTTGCCACCAAAGAGGCATTTTGTGGTTAGAACGTTTCAACGATAGCGTTTTTTGCGACGTGCTACTG
Organism: Geitlerinema sp. PCC 9228; assembly: GCF_001870905.1. NCBI lineage: Bacteria > Bacillati > Cyanobacteriota > Cyanophyceae > Geitlerinematales > Geitlerinemataceae > Geitlerinema > Geitlerinema sp. PCC 9228. The sequence goes on along the minus strand of NZ_LNDC01000105.1, from coordinate 21,072 downwards.
CCTTACGCTTGCGCTTTTCAATGGGGGTTTCGTAGTGACGCCGACGTTTGATTTCGGCAAAAATTCCAGCTTTGGAAACTTGGCGCTTAAAACGACGCAGGGCAGAGTCTAGTTTTTCGTTTTCTCCAACCACCACTTGGGTCATTCTGTATCCTCCTTACAGGTTGTCTGTGCGTACAATTGGCTGTTGAGCCTGGCTACAAAAGGGTATGGAAAACTATCCTTTAACTGCGGGAGGTTCCCTATTTCAGTAGGAATCTCTCCCCTAAGAGGTATAGAGTATACAACAATTCTCTATCGAAACAAAGTCAAGGACAATGGACGAACAAAGCTCTCCTAGATTCTAATTATAACGAATAGGATTGGTCGTTGTTTCTGCTGCGAACATCAATGCTTGTAGCGATTTGTCGGAGTTGTTGCCATTGGTAGAGGCTGGAAGGAATTGTTAGGAGCTTTCGGTTCATTGCTTGGCTGTGCTGTTGGTTTTGCTGGTGCGGCTGTGGCGGCGAGTACGTAGCTGGCAAAGCCGAACGGTCACGCTTGCAGAAAGTTAGAGCCCTTGCTTCAGATTATCTACCAAATACCAACCGCTATCTGTTTAGCAGCCTTCAGTCCGAACTTGCTATCGTCGTTTTCTATAGAAACAGTCTTACTTAAATTCTTAGCCATTCACCAACCAAATCATCTGCGAATTCGGCTGCAGCGTTTAGCAGCCCAAGCAACACCAGCAAAACGAATTTATATTATGATTTCGATCGCGCTCTACCCACTAGAGATTTTTTTTAATTGATATTTTTTCTTTGAAAAGCACACGCAAGCATCAAAGAAAGGCTGTTGAGTGGCCGGACCGCTACACCAGAGCTCAACCGGCACCATCGCGATCCGAACTCCCGCTGAGCGCCTGAATGCTAGTGTTTTTTGGCAAGTTGCGGTAAATTAATATAAAAATAACCAGAACTTAGCCATCTGTTAACCCCAACATCTGAGAATATTCTGGTGTTGTAGATTGACTATCCTTAAATATCGACTTGACTACCAGTACAGTACTCGAAGTACGCCATCTCACCAAGCGTTTCAAAGGCAAAGTAGCCTTGCAAGATGTAGGGTTTACGGTTGCAGAAGGAGAAACCATTGCGTTGGTGGGGGCTTCTGGCTCGGGAAAATCGACTTTGCTGCGCAATCTCAACGGCTTGCAGGTAGCCGATAGCGGTAAGGTTCGCCTGTGGGATACCAACCTGCAGTCGGCGGGCAAGCTACATTCACAAGTGAGACATTTGCGCAGCCATCTTGGCTGTATTTTCCAACAATTCAATTTGGTCAACCGCCTCACTGTACTGGAAAACGTGCTGGTGGGAAACATTGCCAACGTTTCTTTAACGCGATCGGCCTTACGCTGGTTTAGCTGCCAAGAAAAGTTGGAAGCGCTAGCAGCTTTGGAACGGGTGGGAATCCTCGACCAAGCCTATAAGCGAACAGCGTGGCTGTCTGGAGGTCAGCAACAGCGGGTTGCGATCGCACGTTGTTTGATGCAGCGAGCCAAAATTATTTTAGCCGACGAACCCATTGCTTCTCTAGATCCAGAATCTGCTAGAAAAGTAATGGAATTGCTCGCTACCCTCAATCGCGAAAACGGGATTACCATCGTTGCTGCTTTGCATCAAATTCAAATGGTCAGGCAGTATTTTCAACGCGCGATCGCGCTAACAGACGGAGAAATTGCTTTTGACGGTCCTACCCAAGCTCTGGATGAAGCGAAGCTCAATAGCATTTATGGTGCAGCAGCTGAAGAGCTGATTTTCCGAGGACATGGAGAACTTGCTGTTTGATTTGATGCTAGAAGAAATGGGGAAGCAAACCTATTCCTAAAGGAACTCCTATCCAGTCCACCTACAATTGTGAGAGGCAGCCCATTATGAAAAGACGTCTGTTTGTTCAATCCGCTTCTTTATTTGCTCTTTCCCTAAGTGGTGCCAAACTTCTGTCTAGTTGCGGCGGCAATCCCTCCGAAAACCAAGGTGCCGGCAACCAATCCGGAACCACCAATACCACCGCTTCCGAAGCAGCTGTTGGCGACGATACCTTAGATGTAGACACCATTAACTTTGGGATTATTTCCACCGAATCCCAAGCCAATCAAAAACCCATTTGGGAACCTTTCGTACAGGCTATGTCGGAAGAAATCGGTATGCCTGTAAAAGCCTTTTACGCGACGCAATACGCCGGCGTTATTGAAGCCATGCGTTTCAAAAAAGTGCAGGTGGCTTGGTATGGGGGCAAATCTTATATTGAAGCTGCCAAACGGGCCAATGCGGAGGCTTTCGCTCTCACCGTAGGAACGGAGGGAGAAAAAGGATACTACTCCCATTTGATTGCCAACCGCAACCAACCTTTTATCTCCCAAGCCAAAGACATGGGAGGAGATAAATACGTTCTAGAAAATGCTTCGGACCTTACCTTCGCTTTTAACGACCCCAACTCTACTTCTGGTTTTTTGGTTCCCAGCTATTATATTTTCGCCAAAAATAATGTAGACCCCAAAGAAGCGTTTGAAAAAGTGGTTTTCGCTGGCAGTCACGAAGCGACTGCTTTGGCAGTAGCCAACAATCAAGTGGATGTGGCTACCAACAACAACGAATCTTTGTCTCGTTTGGAAGAAACCAATCCCCAAGCAAGAGACAAAATCGAAACCATTTGGACCTCTCCCATTATTCCTTCCGATCCAATTGCCTATCGCCAAGATTTACCGGATAGTTTGAAAGAAAAAATTCGCAACTTTTTCTATAATTATTCTGAGGAGTCAGTTTTGGAACCACTGGGATGGTCTGGTTTTGAGGAAGCCGATGATTCCCGTTGGGATACGGTACGAGAATTGGACATTGGTCGCCAAATTATGGAAATAAAATCAAATCCTGATTTGCAACCATCGGAAAAAGAAAGCCGGCTGGAAGAGCTAAACAAACAGTTGGAAAGTTTGAGTACAACTTGATATTTTCCCAAACAAGAATTTAGGTTTTTCCTGCTTGTATCCCCGTAAAAAAGGGGATATTTATATGCAATACATCACATCCCAGTTTCGAGAGACAATGGGGGCGTTTTTATAAGGGGGCTTCGTGAAGTGGCCCTAGAAGGAAAATAGAAAATTTTGTAAGATAGCAATGGTGGGAATACCATCCCTCTTGGTCAAGCTCATGGCCAGCCTTAACAAGGGGAGGGATTTCGATTGCCATCCTGCCCAATGCCAGTGTAACATTCAGAAACTGACTCCGAACCGTTGGCAGATTTTCATAAAAACATCCGATAGATTGTCAACCCAATCACATCTTTTCTGAATATTTCCAAGTCACATTTTTATACCGACAAAGGGCAATCGCAGCTATGAAGTCTAGCAATCAATCTAGCTATTTTTCCAAAGACCAGAAGCAGGAATTTTCGCTGGCAGCTACTGCCATGTTGGAACGGGAGCAAAAACGCATTACTCCCTTGCGAATTGGCTATTTGGCGATCGCGATCGCAATTTTAATTCTTTCCTACTGGCAAAGCGAGCTAAACTTCATCACCCTATTTCAGGGCAGTGGCAATATTGGCACCTATTTAATTGCCTATTTTCCCCCAGATTTTACCTATTGGAAAACCTATCTAGGGGATACCCTAGTCACCATTTCCATGGGAATTTGGGGAACCTTAATGGCTGCTATAGCTGCTATCCCTCTGTCCGTACTGGCTTCGGGAAACATCAGTCCGGTTTGGGTGGTACAACCCACGCGACGATTCCTCGATGCCATGCGAGCCATTAACGAAATTGTCTTTGCATTGATGTTTGTTACCGCCGTGGGATTGGGGCCCTTTGCCGGAGTTATGGCTTTATCCGTACACACCACTGGTATTTTAGGCAAACTGTTTTCAGAGGCAGTGGAAGCAATCGACCCCGGACCAGTAGAGGGAATTCGTGCCACGGGTGCCAGCAAAATCCAAGAAATTATTTTTGGCGTGATTCCCCAGGTAATTCCTTTGTGGGCATCGTTTGCCTTATATCGTTTCGAGTCGAACGTACGTTCGGCGGCGGTGGTGGGAATTGTGGGTGCCGGTGGCATTGGGGTTTCCCTCTATCAGAGTTTTATGTCCTTTGAGTATCAAAAAGTATGTGCAATTTTAATTATTTTGGTGCTGGCTACGGGGTCTATCGATACGGTTTCTGGAAAATTACGCGGTTGGTTGGTTTGACACTCTCACCAATAGAATTCGTGAGCTTCTCGCTTCATTGGATGTGCCTGTGAAGAGATTCGCTATGAACTAGTCCATCCCCGGCCACAGGGACGCTCAACGAGCATTTGTCCACTCTGTGGTGGACATACTTGCGATACCTCGATTCCAAACCACTTGTGCTGCTGCCACGTCTCGATGGGTTCCGCTGCCGCAGTGGGAGCAAAAATGAGTCCTTCCAAGCCGCATCGAGACAAAATTTGGCTAACTGACCTCGCCTAAGAGCTTTCAAATTCAGGGCCTCGGCAAAAATGCTGTTAGCTTGGTGGCACCAACGGTGAGCCAACTTCAACAAGCGTGAATCTGGCGGGATGTCGGCTTGAGTTTAAATTCGTAGCTGAGAGTCAACATGATGGACAAAAATAAGTTTATAAAAGTTCGCCTGCTTTTCTAGATTCTAGTACATTGACTGGATTTTGACGGCGGCGACCGCCGCACGGGTTGCTTTTCCTTCCGGCTGGGAAAGAGGCAGGGCTTTCAAGCTTCCGTCTTTATCTTGTAATTGGTTCTTATGGGGATTGGTTGTCGAAAACCAGTTCCACGCGATCGCCGCGAAATCGGGTAATGCCGTATTCAATGGGATGCTGCTGGCTATCGATATTGATGGATTCCACCACCAAGACCGGCAGGCTGGCAGGTAAAGACAACCGTTGGGCATCCTGGGGATTCACCAAACGAGTGGAAACCCGCGTCGATTGCCGGATGTGGTCGCAGTTGTAGTTTTCCTGTAGAAATTTGGAAATGGAAATGAGGGTAAGATGCTGGCACTTTTCTACAAAATCGGGAAAACGCTGCAAAGGAAAGTAGCTGCTGTTCAAACAGATGGGTTGTTCGTTGGCTAAACCAAACCGTTCCACCAAAGCCACGGGATCGCTAAGGGGCAATTGCAACGCTTTGGCAACTGCCGCATCGGCTTCGGTTTGAATGACACGCAGCAGTTGCATTTTCGGTTCGAGTCCTTGAGCTTTTAGGGATTCGTTGTAACGAACCCGACTGTTAATGGCGTAGTAAATAGGCGTGGCGGCAACAAAGGTGCCCCGACCGCGGTCTACTCGTAGCAAGCCTTCGTTTTTCAGTTCGGAAATGGCTCGACGTAGGGTATGGCGATTGACGCCAAAATGCTGGCTGAGTTGGGCTTCGGTGGGCAAGCGATCGCCTACTTGATACATGCCCTTTTGGATATCATTGCGGAGTTCTTCGGCAATTTGAGCATAAATTGGCAAGCTAGAATGCCGAAGGGTAAATTTTTCCGGTTGGGAATTGTCAATTGCTTTCATATCCAGTATGCTCTACTTATAGTTGTATAGACATCTATATAATATCAAATTTTGTGGGGTAATGTAAGCCAAGATACATACCGAACCCAAATTTTGAAGATTGCCATGAATTCTGGTGACTGTTCTACCACAACTAGACGAAAGCAGTGGATGGCAACCCTAGCCAAAGCCTCCCTCCCAGACCTGCAAGCTTACTTCGGGCAACTGTCTTCCCTTCCCGACTACAAGTTTTTGCGATCGCCAGAAATCGGGTTGGTTATGGTCCGCGGTCGTACCGGTGGCACCGGCAATCCCTTCAACTTAGGGGAAATGACCGTAACCCGTTGTGTCGTAAAAATGGAAGGATACAACGGATTCGGCTATGTAGCCGGGCGATCGCACCGCCATGCAGAAATAGCTGCCGTCTGCGATGCTTTGATGCAGCATCCCCAGTGGCAACTCCAAGTCCAAACCAACGTTATCGACCCCCTACAAGCGATCGCCGAACACCAAAAACAACAAACCCAACGCCAATGCGAAACCACCAAGGTAGACTTTTTCACCTTGCTCCGTGGAGAATAATTCTTTTTCTCGATATCCCAAAATAAAATCATGACAGTGCAACAACCAGGGTTTGCCCAACCCATAACCGACGCCCAACAAACCTTCCGCGAATTGCTAACAGCCCTATCCCAGCCAGCTCAACCCAGACCCCTGCCCATACGCTTGCAACCCCCAACCGGTCTCAACAATGGATGTGCCGTTGCTTGCCTGACCCTGCTGGATCTGGAAACCCAAGTCTGGCTGCAACCGGGATTTTCCGCCCAAGTTCGCGAATGGCTGCTATTTCACACCGGCTGTCGTTTCAGCGATTCCCCACCAGCGGCTGACTTTGCCATTATTGGCGATTCCCTTGCCATGCCAGCACTATCTGCCTTTTGCCCCGGTACGGCACTCGACCCGGAACGCTCGACCACATTATTCGTACAACTACCGAGTTTTGCCCAATCTCCCAATCTTCCCACCGTTTCCTGTAGCGGACCGGGAATTTTGCACCCATGCGAGCTTTCCCTAGTGGGCATGCCACCAGACTTTTGGCAACAGTGGCAGCAAAATACCCGTCGCTACCCCCTCGGCGTAGATATCGTTTTCTTTACCGAAGAGCAAGTTCTGGGTTTGCCCCGTACCACCCAGGTCAGTTTGTAGACACCATCCGCAATATTTCTAGAATAGGAGGAACTTGTATGGCTTACGTAGCCGTAAAAGGTGGCGAAAAAGCCATTCGCAATGCCGAAGCTTTGCTGCAAGCCTGGCGTCGCGGCGACCCCAATACGCCAGAGTTGAGTTTGGCACAAATCCAAGAACAATTGACTTTGGCTGTCAATCGTGTCATGTGCGAAGGCAGTTTGTACGATCGCGAACTTGCCGCACTAGCCATCAAACAGGCTTGGGGAGATGTGGTCGAGGCGATTTTTCTACTGAGAGCCTATCGCACCACATTACCGCGTTGGTACTACAGCCAGCCCATCGATACCAGCCAAATGCAGGTCCATCGCCGCATTTCCAGCATCTTTAAAGATGTTCCCGGCGGGCAACAACTGGGGGCAACGTTTGATTACATACACCGTTTGCTGGATTTTAAATTGGCTGCCGAAGGAAACCAACCCCAACCACCGGAAACCGAAGACGGCGATACCACAGCAACCTCCGATATGCCACCAGCCATCGATGCTCTGGGGGCAGAAGGTTTGATTCAGCCGGAAAATGCTACGAAAAAGGATTCAGTGGACGATTTAACGCGACAGCCTTTAAATTTTCCCGCCTCTCGGGAAGCTCGATTGCAAAATTTAGCCCGTGCGGATGAAGGCTTTTTGTTGAGTCTTGCCTATTCTACGCAAAGAGGGTATGGAAAAAACCATCCTTTTGCTGGGGAAATTCGGGTGGGTGAGGTGGAAGTGGCGATTTTCCCGGAGGAGTTGGGTTTTGAGGTGGCGATCGCGGAAATTGATATTACGGAAGTGCAGATGGTGAACCAATTTACGGGTAGCAAGGAGGTGCCACCGCAGTTTACTCGGGGATATGGGTTGACGTTTGGCTATAACGAACGCAAGGCGATGTCGATGGCTTTGGTCGATCGGGCTTTGCGATCGCAAGAATTGGGCGAATCGGCGGAAAGTCCGGCTCAAAATGAAGAATTTGTGCTTTCCCATTCGGATAATGTGGAGGCTCAAGGGTTCGTGCAACATTTAAAATTACCCCACTATATTGATTTTCAGGCGGAGTTGAATATGTTGCGGGATATGCGGATTCGTCAAAAAAAAGATTCGCAGTAGAAAAATTCAATGATTGGGAACCACAAAGACACAAAGGTTTTTATGGAAGAGATTGGTTATGTCTGTATATCAAGATACGGAATTGGGGTTTAATTTTGCCTATTTGGACGAACAAACCAAACGTTCGATTCGGCGGTCTTGTTTGAAAGCGATCGCGATTCCCGGGCATCAAATTCCGTTTTCTTCGCGGGAAATGCCTATGTCTTATGGATGGGGAACGGGTGGCGTTCAGGTGACGGCTTCCACGATTGGCCAAGATGATGTTTTGAAGGTAATTGACCAGGGGGCGGATGATACCACCAATGCGGTGAATATTCGCCGTTTTTTTGCGAAGGTTTGTGGTGTGAAAACCACGGAAAAAACCAATGAGGCAACGATAATTCAAACCCGCCATCGCATTCCGGAAACGCCTTTACAACCGGGACAAATTATGGTATATCAAGTTCCCATTCCAGAACCGTTGCGTTGGTTGGAACCGTCGGTGGCGGAGGCGAAGAAAATGCATGCCTGGCAGGAATACGGTTCTATGTATGTCAAGCTTTACGAGGATATTACCCAATATGGTGCGATCGCGACGGCTTACGATTATCCGGTTATGGTGAACGATCGCTATTTGATGAGTCCCAGTCCCATTCCCAAATTTGACAATCCCAAAATGAATATGAGTCCGGCTTTACAGTTGTTTGGGGCAGGGAGAGAAAAACGTATTTATGCCATTCCTCCCTATACAAAAGTGAAAAGTTTGGATTTTGAAGATTATCCGTTTTCGGTACAAAAATGGGACCATGCCTGTGGGTTTTGCGGTTCTACAGAAAGCTATCTCGATGAGGTGGTGATTGACGACCAGGGAACCAGAATGTGGATTTGTTCGGATACGGATTATTGTCAGTCTCGGCAGTCGTAGTTGGCAGAGAGGTGCGAACTTTTGGGGGAATTATGGAACCGTTGTTGACTGTTAAGAATATTCAGAAAGAATATGGAGAAATTCGGGCGTGCGATCGCATTTCCTTTGATTTGTATCCGGGGCAAGTTTTGGGAATTGTTGGCGAGTCGGGTTCGGGGAAAACAACGCTGCTGAATGCGATCGCTGGAGCCATTTCTGTTGAAAATGGGAGCGTTCGATATACCGATAAAAATGGTGAAGTTTGGGAAATGTTGCACATTGACGAATCCCAACGCCGCCATTTGATGCGTACGGAATGGGGATTTGTGCGGCAAAATCCCCAGGATGGTTTGCGTATGGGTGTGACAGCGGGTGCCAATGTTGGCGAACGTTTGTTGGATTTGGGGGTACGCAACTACGGTAAAATTCGCTCGGATGCGGCTTATTGGCTGCAACAGGTGGAAGTTGACAGCGATCGCTTGGATGGATTGCCCCATACGTTTTCTGGGGGAATGCAGCAACGCTTGCAACTGGCGAGGGTCCTGGCGACGCAGCCTCGGTTGGTTTTGATGGACGAACCGACGGGGGGATTGGATGTTTCCGTACAAGCTCGTTTGTTGGATTTGTTGCGATCGCTGGTACGTACTTTAAATCTGAGTGTAATTTTGGTGACCCACGATATTGGTGTGGTTAGATTGCTTGCCCATCGGTTGTTGGTTATGAAAAATGGAGAAGTTGTAGAAGCGGGAATTACCGATCGAGTTTTAGATGACCCCAGTCATGCTTATACGCAGCAATTGGTGAGTGCTACGTTAACGCCTTAGGGAAAAATTTTTTTACCAAAACGGTAGTAGTAGCATGTCTATTTTAATTTGGTAGGTAAAGCAATCGCTAAAGTTTCTATTTTGGAAACAATCTAGCTATTTAGTTACCCACGATTTTAGCCTAGATGCGCTCGTAGTAGGGTGTGCCCTGCCCACCCTAGAAAATAGGATAGGTCAATCTAGAACAAAAGCAAATTGCTATGGTTTCGGAATCGTTTCATATAGCTACCCATCAGAAAAATTCCCCGGATGAAACAGCAACATTCTTATTGCAAGCTCGCCATTTATACAAGAGTTTTATCTTGCACAATCAGGGTGGTGTTGAGTTGCCGGTTTTGCAGGGGGTTTCTTTAACCGTTTATCCTGGGGAATGTGTGGCTTTGTCGGGGGTTTCTGGTTCTGGGAAATCTACATTTATGCGATCGCTGTATGGCAATTACGGTTTGGATGGCGGTGCGATTTGGGTCAAACATGAGGGGAAATGGGTAAATCTTCCCCAATTGTTGCCCCACGAACTCATGGAAATCCGTCGAAAAACCATTGGTTACGTCAGTCAATTTTTACGAGTAATTCCCCGAGTACCAGCCATTGAAGTAGCAGCAGAACCGTTGTTAGAACTGGGAGAACAACCAGAACAAGCCTATCAAAAAGTGAAAGAATGGTTTGCTCGTTTTCAGTTACCAGAACGGCTGTGGCATTTGTCGCCAACTACCTTTTCGGGAGGGGAACAACAGCGGGTAAATGTTGCCCGTGCGTTTGCTGTTAATTATCCTATTTTTTTGTTAGACGAACCTACATCGGCTTTGGATGCTGCCAACCGTCAGGTTATTATCGACAGTATTCAAGAGAAAAAATCTCAGGGATGTGCCATTATTGGGATTTTCCACGACCAAGATGTACGTTCTCAAGTTTGCAACTGCGAGCTGGTTTTTGAGCGATAATTTATTGATGTTTTTTGCTGGTTTTTAGGGAATTGATAGCACCATGAACGAACAAATTTATACCAACTATCGATTGCAGCTTCCCGATGAAGAAATTTTGGGAACGTTGGTAGTTAGAGATGGCGCGATCGCGGATATTCAGCCGGGTATAGTCAACCAAGGAAAAAATGGTGAAGGGGAAATTTTAATGCCTGGTTCGATCGAACTGCATACCGATAATTTAGAAAAATGTATGTCGCCGCGTCCGGGAATTGAATGGCCTTTAGAAGCAGCAGCCACCTATCACGATCGCGATTTAATTGGTGCGGGGATTACCACCGTTTGCGATGCGATCGCTATTGGAGATATCAAACCAGGAAGCCGGCGTTTGAGGGATTTTGCCCCCGCCATTGATGTTATTGAAAAAGGACAAAAAGAACAGAAATTTGCTGCTGACCATCGCCTGCATTTACGCTGCGAATTATCCTACGAAAGTGTTTGCGAAGTAGCGGAACAATATGCCGATAATTCCTTGCTGACTTTAATTTCTTTAATGGACCATACCCCAGGGCAACGCCAGTTTGTCAGTATTGACAAGTACAAAGAATATTACATGGGCAAACATGGCATTTCGGCAGCAGAAATGGAGGAATTTATTCGTTCCCGCCAACAAAACCAACAGAGATACGCCCAACAAAATCGCCAGGCTTTGGTGAATTTAACCCAGCAACGGGGCATTTCCCTTGCCAGCCACGACGATGCCACCGCAGACCACGTACAGGAAGCCGTCAAAGATGGCGCTGCGATCGCGGAATTTCCCACCACAGTCGAAGCCGCTCAAACCGCCCACAATCGGGGCTTGCAAGTATTGTTGGGGGCACCCAATGTGGTACTGGGTGGTTCCCATTCTGGGAATGTGGCGGCTATGGATTTAATTGCCCAAGGGTTTGGGGATATTTTATCTTCCGATTACGTTCCGCACAGTTTGTTACAATCGGTGTTTATCGTTAGCGAAAAGACAGGAAAACCATTGTACGAAACCATGCGTTTGGTGACCAGCAATCCCGCCAAAGCTATTGGCTTGTTCGGCGATCGCGGTAGTTTGGAAATAGGAAAACGGGCAGATTTGGTTTGCGTACGCGATGATGGAAATGTGCCGCGATTGAGTGCTGTTATTCGTAGCGGAAAGCGAGTCGCCTAACCATCATGGGTACGTATATTGTCTATGCTTGTCCGGTGGGAGAATTTTCTCGCCAAGTAGAATCGTATTTCCACCGCACCCGCATCGAATGCGGAGCCAACACCGCCCACAAGTACATGCCCCATTGTAGCTTAACCGGATTTTTTCGCGATGAAGTCACCTCGGTAACGAGCTACTTGCAGGCGTTGCACGAGGTTTGGTGCCATGCGATCGCGACTTGTCCGCAACCGGCGATCGAGATTTCCCAAATGACGTTTCGCCAGGATTGGCATGGTATAGAACTGCATTCGGAGTGGATTAAAGAACTGATTGCTAACTTTATTCAAAAAGTAGATGCCCGCAGAGGTGGGGAAGCGTTGCGTCCCAAAAATTGGTTGCATCTTTCCCTGGCGTACGATTTTGATCTGCAGCAGCACGAGCATTTAGCAGAAATTGCCCAAGAACTTATCGAACCCAAGGCACCTTTGGAATGGGAGTTGAGGTTTTACCAACGCCACATTCGCGATCGCAATTCGGTTTCGCCGGTTACCAGCCGTTCGACTTCTCCCACTACCAGCGATCGCAGATGCGAAATGTATTGGACCTGCCATCAATGCTGGCCGCTGTATTAAAAGCGACCGTCTGAGAAATCCCACGCATCTGGCATACTGGATGCCGTAGGGTGAAGGCTTGCGTTTTTTTGCGTGTATTTTCTATGGAAACGAGCAAACAAATTTCCCACGTTATTTACGATTTAGACGGTCTGCTGTTGGATACGGAATCCTTACACGCTCAAGTAAACGCCACCTTGGCACGTGCCCACGGCAAGACATTTACGAAAGCGTTGAAATCCCAAATGACCGGTCGTCCTTCCATCGAATCGGCACAGTTGGCGGTGGAAACTCTTTCGTTGCCGCTGACGGCGAAAGAATATATGGATCGACGCAACGAATATTTGTTTGAACTGTTTCCCCGTGCCAAACCCATGCCTGGGGCAGTGCGGCTAACGTACCACCTTTACCGCCACGGTGTTCCCCAAGCGGTTGCCACCAGTACCGCTCGCTATCCGTTTTCTCTAAAAACCAGTCGCCACCAAGAATGGTTTTCGATTTTTGACTGCGTGGTGTTGGGAGACGACCCGGCGGTCAAACAGGGCAAACCAGAACCGGATATTTTTACGGTGACAGCGGAACGCTTGCAAGCACCGCCAGAAACTTGTTTGGTGTTTGAGGATTCTCCGGCTGGGGTGTTGGCAGCTAGGGCAGCGGGTATGTCGGTGGTGGTGGTACCGGCAGCGGATGCCGATCGCAGTTTGTATCCGGAAGGAACGGTCTTTTTGTCTTCTTTGGCGGATATCGATCCGTCGGTTTGGTCGCTACCAGCGTTTGAGGCGTCATAATAGGAAGGGTAGATCGCTGGAAAGATATATTTTTAGCAACGATGATGAGTCAAACGACTTTTAATTTGGTCGCGATCGCGATTTTTGTTTTTACCATGGCTAGCGTTTTCGCTCCTTTGCTGGATTACTCCCAAGCAATTCCGGCGGCAGGCGTGTTTGGCTTGTTGGGTTTGCTGGCAGCAGACCAATGGGGATTTGAAGGAAAGGGAGCTACCTTATTTGTAGATTGGGTAGCCCGGCGATCGCCCGAATATTGCGATCGGGTTGCCTATCATGAGGCAGGGCATTTTTTGGTTGCCTATTTGCTGGATATTCCGGTAACCAACTATGCGTTGACAGCTTGGGAAGCTCACCGCCAAGGGTATCCCGCTAGGGGAGGTGTTGAATTTTCCGATGAATGCTTCGACACAGCTCAGCACAAGTATCTGGTTGCCAAATCGCAATGGATGTCTTCGCCGATTTTAAAAAATTATTTTACAGTTTGGATGGCTGGTATTGCTGCAGAGAAGCTGGTTTACGAGAAAGCGGAAGGTGGCGGCGACGATTTGCAAAAGTTACGGGCGGTTTTAGCAGCTACGGAACCTTCTAGTTTCAATCAAAAACAAAAAGAACGCCTGGCAAGGGAGCAAGCTCGTACGTTATTGCAAGCCCACTGGAAAGCCTATTCTTTATTGGTGGAAGCGATGAAGCAGCGACAGCCGGTTTCCGAGTGTTACCAACTCCTAGAAAGGGAAACGGGCATTCAGCGATTGGCAGCCTAATGTTTTTTTCGCCATTTCATGGAAGTGGATGCCATGAATACGATTAAAATTCCCCAAAATTTTTATATAACTCCCTCTCAATTTGCAAAACTCGTAACAGCCAACGACCAAGTTCGATTGGAACTGACTGCCGGGGGAGAATTAGTTGTTATGCCACCTACAGGTGGGGAGGCTGGGAATTTCAATTTTCTGCTGTACAAGGATTTGCTGCTGTGGAACGAACGCAGCCAACTGGGGGTGGGGTTTGATGCTTCTACGATTTTTGCTCTGCCGAATGGAGCTATGCGATCGCCCGATTTTGCCTGGGCTCAACGCCAGCGATGGGAAGCTCTAAATCAACAATAGCGGCGAGGCTTTCCACCCCTGGCTCCCGATTTTGTTATTAAGCTGGTTAGCCCCAGCGATTTGCAAAACCAACGATTTTCCGATTTGCAGCTCAAGATGCAAGAGTATATCGATACGGGCGTTCGTTTGGGATGGCTCATTGTTCCTGAAAGCCAGCAAGTGGAAATCTATCGTCGCGATCGCGCGGTGGAACAGTTAATATCTCCCAATTCCCTTTCTGGAGAAGATATGTTGCCTGGTTTGGTTTTTAATTTGCCGTCTATTTGCCAACTTCCTTAACAAATCTTTGCAAAACTATTTTTGTCCAGGTTAGATGTTTGAGCGAAACGTCTTCAAAAAATTTTGTTTCCCCTTACCGGGCAGGGAGGAAAAAATTTTTTCCTTTGCACCAACTGAATCTTCAATTTTTCTTTTTTCCACTATATAACCAAATTGACCAGTTTTGTCCACCTCATCCCCCATCAAAAAATCCCCCCACCAAACTGGCGGGGGGGTTGTTGGTTGCTTTGAGAAGCTGAAGGTATTTTCGCTAAGCGTTTCAGCATCAGGCGAATCATAGCAATATGAATGAAATTTTCGCTAATTTCTGGTAGCTTTTCCCAATCAACCGCTAAATGTCGATGTTGCAGCAGCCAAGCAAAAGTTCTTTCCACAACCCATCGTCTAGGTAAAACTTGAAATCCCTGCTTTTGACTACGTTTGACCACTTCCACCCGAGCGTTGATGAGCTGTTTCACAGCTTTGGCAAACTTTTCTCCCTGGTAACCTTGGTCTACCCAAATCCAAGATAGGCAACGTGCTTGAGGGAGAAAAGCCAGTAACACAGCCATGCCACCCAATCGTTCTGGCATATTGGCTTCACTCACCACGGTACCCAGAAGCCAACCCTGGGTATCTACCAATATATGTCGCTTACGTCCCTTGATTTGCTTGCCACCGTCGTAGCCATAGACCTCCCCCTTTTTTGACCGGTTTTTACCGATTGCGAATCCATAATGCCAGCAGAAGCTTCTACATTTCGACCTTCCGCTTCCCGGACCCGGTGTCTTCAAGTATGCTGGATTTGAACCCAAATTCCTTTTCTTTGCCACTTGCGAAAATAATTGGAAACCGTTGTCCAAGGTGGTAAATCTTTAGGTAAGGCTCTCCACTGGCACCCTTCATAAAGAAAATAGAAGATGCCATTAAGCACTTCCCGTACGTCTACGTTTTTCTTAGGTCCGCGAGGTTTTGGTTTCGGAATCAGAGGTTCAATCAGTTTCCATTCGGCATCAGTTAAATCACTGGGGTAACGCTTACGTTTACTCATACTTCCTCCAGTTTCACAGAATGCACCTCGATAAAGTTTTCTATCGACTCTGTTTACGGGATGTCAAGACTTTTTAGATTTTCTTTAGGAACGCTCTCTTAACCCGTTACAGCTGTTTCGATAGTGGGGACCATCTTCTAAACTTTATGCTTGATGGGCTTGAATTCAACCTTCCTCCCAACACAAGTTGATTTTTCAAAATGAGAATTGCTGCTATATTGTAATTTTTTTGTAGATCGAAGTTTAATTCAAAGTGATTAACCGGATTTCATATAATTAATTAGGCTTACCATACAAAATATTGTCAATAATAACCCTAAGTTCATAATGATTAAAAAAACTAAAATCGAAAAATTCTTGAGATTTCTCTGAACCAGTATCTAAGCTTATAGAAGTTTCAATTGATTGCTGAGCTAATTCAAAATTACCTGCCACCATAAAGCCTAAGCCTCTGTAAAAATATAAAACACTGTCTACATCTTGAAGTAAATTTCTTGCCCTGGTTAAGTCCGACACAGCTCTTTCATCATTATTTAATTCTTCGCGAAATCCACTTTGAAAAGCGTAAGCTATGGCAGTAGAAGATAAATTTTGCTTTTGTGTTATCATATGGTTTACTTCATTCGCTATACGCCGTTTAAGTTCATTTATTTTGATTGTAGGACTTTCGTTCTTTTTGAGTAGTTGTTTTATATAAATTGCAGATAAAAAATTTAACTTGATCGTGCTATAGAATTCACTAAAAACAACAATATTTTCATTTGTATTAAAACTCCCTAAAATATTCATAAATTCAGAATATTTATAATCAAAATTTTCTAATTCATTTAAATTTAGTATTTCTTGCTGTAATTTGACAATTTCTAGTATTTTATCGGATATTTCAGGTTCTATATTTAGCTCGCTGTTATTTTCTATAGCTCCTACTATAGATCCTATAAAATTATTTAAAAATCTATTAAAATAATCTGATGAAATATCATCCATATTTGGTGATTGATTGTCAAAAGATCTAATTGAGCTTGCAACTTCTCCAAACACTTCTGATATATCAAATTCAAATGGAAGAATATCAACACCGTTTAACCTCATGCCTTCTACTAAAACTTCAGTGGTTTCAATTGTATGTTCTAGAGAATCTTCTGGATTTGTATTCGATGCATATAATAATCGTGTAGTGCGTATTATGTGATCCACATATCTAGTTCCTAGTTGACCAACTAATTGTCTAATTATTTCTCGGTCTTCTTTTGATTTTTCGTTATTTCCAATTTTTTCATAAACTATACTCCTTAGTGCATAAAGTTGTGGATCTCTGGGATCTATTTTAATAGCACGACTAAGTTCCTCTATAGCTAAATTATATTTATTAATTTTAATATAAATAATGCTTTTGTATAATCTTGATTCTGTAAATTCAGGATAAATGTGCAAAGTTTCATTGTATGCTTCAAGAGCTTCAGAGTATCTGCCGAGACTTTCTAATGCTTGTGCAATTGATAACCATACTTGAAAATTATTTTGATCGATCGCTAATGCTTTTCTGTATATTTTAATTCTGTTTAATATGTTATCTTCTAAAATTGCTTTAAAACGAAGTAATAAAACCTTAGCTGTTTTAATTAAATGTTGTGAATCTTCTCTACCAATTAACATTCCATCTACTAAAGATAAAGCTCTATTAAAGTTACTTGCAGCTTCATTGATACGCCCCATTAAAATTAAAGTTATTCCTCTACCGTACCAAAAATGATATAATTCACCATTATAATTGTTGTTCAATGCTTTATTATATGCATTTAAAGCTTCTTGTAATTGAAAGCTTCGTAACATAGAATTTGCATAGTTCCCCCATTCAATAGCAGTTGCTGTTGACCCAGGAGGATTAATGGAGTTTGAGCAGGTTGAATTTTCAAATCCATCAAAAAAAGATCTATATGTAGTATCTATGTTTTCCTTTTCAGTTACTAAAGATAAATTTAAAGAAGTTTGATTTATAACTTTTATGAAATATTGAATTGGTATTCCAAGACTAAAACCAATTGAAAGTGAACTAATATTGCTTAAGTTATCTCCTTCTACACGACCATGAATTCCAATTACTTGACCTCTATCATTAAAAATTGGACTACCACTTAATCCTTGTTTAGTTACATTTGTGTATACCAAATCGTATCCATCGTTTTCGTATATTGTAGATTGACGTATAATTGATGCAAAGGGCTCTCCAAACAAGAGACCACAACTTATAATTGGAGTATTTTTTGATTTGGAATCTCTTAAGTTGTATATGTATGACGCTTTAGCATTAAAATTAGCATTCATAGGATTGCTGGATATAGAACTATTTAATAAAGTAGCTATTGGATAATCATTTATACTCTCAAAACTTAATAACGCTAAGTCTAAGCCTGGTATTTTTTTTATAACTATAAATGCATTATATTTTTCGCCATTTTCTAGGATAATTCTATACCCTGAACCATGTTTCAAAACATGGGCAGCCGTTAAAACGTAATGCTTTTTACCTTCTGCTGCAACTAAAACACCGCTACCAACTATTCTATTTTTTTTGATTAAAACAGTTGTTTCTCTCATGATTTGATTTACGTCTTGAGAAATTAATTTACTTTTCTTTTTTTGGGATACTAATTTTTCTTTATCTAAAATTAAGTTTTGACTCTGTGTTGTTCCGGCAGTAATTTTTTTTGCATTGCAGCAAAATAAAATTGCAAAAACAATCAATAAGAAAAAGTTCAGTTTTATTGAAACTCTTATCTTTGGACTGGTTTCAATAAAAAAATTTAAAATACTCGTGTCTTTTGTTTTTCGCATTGTTGGATTTTGTTGGATTAACTATGTTTAGCTACAAATATCAGTGATTAATCGGGTGGAATATTACTAATATATTCAGAAATATTAACGTACACTCTACCCCGAGAGTTTTGTTCAATAACTTCACCATCTACAATACCTCTTAAGTCGAGCATTTGTAATAATACAGATTTAGGATCAGTTCCCGGGGAAAGCATTATGATAGGTTCGTTACATTCCTCGCTTTTCTTATCGACAATACAGATTGTTGGTTGATCTTCTATATATCCATATGAAATTTGGTCGAGCATATTATTGTCTTGAGCTGCTTGCAAGTTATCAGATGCTATTTTACACCTTTCCTCTGGTGTTAAATTATTAATAGAATCTTCAAATCTCCAGTATATAAAAGGGATTTTCTTAGAGTTTATTCTAACCATTGTAGTAAAAACACTATTTCGCACTGTACAGTAAAAAGTATTTGAAGGATAAGCTTTTGGGGATCCTAAAAATAGAAGTAGTATATAACTCATAAAAATTTTTATAGAAAATTTAAGAATATTAAATGATATGAAAGCTTGTAGTGTTTTTTTCATAACTTAACTTATTATTTTTACCTATAGCGTTATCTCCTCTTCTGTTCGTTTTTCCCAAAAACCGATGCCCTGTGTCCAAATTTACAAAGATGGCATAATAGTTTTTTTGACCTTTAACAATAGCAATTTCATCAATTCCTAAGCGTTTAACACGCTCGGGTTTCTCCGCGATGAACTCTCGTTCTAAATCTGGAAGCATCGTTTCGATCTCTTGTTCACTAACTTGATATTTCTTGGCAGTTTTGCTAATACTTCCTTCCCAGGCTCTTGACAAACTTGCTGGCAAAATCGTTTCGTATACCTTCGTTTTCTAGGAAGAAAATTTAAATCTTCACAAAAGATATTACCGCAGTGGGAACATCTCATACGGCGACGATTGACTTGTAGATAAACGGGTTGCTCCATCAAAGGCAAGTCTTTAACGGCAGAGTAGTGATTTTGGTGAATCTTATTGGTCTCTTTTCCACATTTTGGAAAGACAATTTCTTTTGTTTCGTTTTCGATATAAAGACAAATTCCTATTTGGTCTAAAAATCGATTGTCCTTAACCTTCATACCATCTAGGTTAAGAAGTTTTGTCATTGATTTTAGTTCCGGATTGGAGGGCATCTTCTCACCTCAGGTAGAATTTGATAGGAAATAGATATGTAAATTTTACAATAAAAATACGACGCTCAAGTCCAGTCATTCGGATATTACAGACAATAAACGTTGTATTTTCTTTCCATTTTTATGGCAAAATCTAATTATTTTTTACACAGTAAGTTCGAAAGAGCCATATTTATCGTTTTTTTTTACAAAAATTTGATGATATTTGAAAACTTCTTTTGATATTTTTAAATATAAAATAAGATTCAGAAAATTTTTCGATTTTGGCTTCAAAAGAAAGTAAGTATGCTTTTTTCTCATAAAGAGTTACGATCACCTCTCTTTTTATTGATGTTCGATTACGGTTGCTGTTAATATAAGTATAGGTTATTTTTACTGCTTTTCTGTTTGATATTGTTGTATATTTTCTTTCCAATATTTTGCTGTTTTTGCTATGTATTTTGATTTCTTTCTCTTTACTATCCGCATAGTCCTCTAATGACATTAACTTAGTTAAAGTTTCTAGACTTACTGAAACTTTTGTATTAAATTCATTTGGATTACTAAAAACTGCAACAAATGGTCCCCAAAATTGATCTTGAAGCTCGTATTCCCAAAAATTAGGGTACTTTAACATTACACTACAATTACTGTTTTTAAAACTTTCCCATTGAATCAAGCGGGTTTGAAGATACTCAAAACACTGAAGATGAAAGTTTTTAGGAAGTGTATAAACATTCAAGAGAGAAACTAGTATAACTGCTGTAGTTATCGAAACTAAACTTACAATTTTCTGGATAACTTTTATAAGATATTTATGGTCTTCCTTTTGGGAAATAGACAATCTAGTATTTACTCAAAAATTAAACGTAGATTGCCTAAAGTCAGAATTACCTCCTTGGATAAGAAAGCCAACTTTCTCAGCTACTTTGTACATATTTTGAATGTTTTCCTCAGACGATTGAACTGTCTTAGAAATATAGGTAACTATATCTTTTAGTTCGCGATCATTTTCCATTGCTTGTTCAACCTCGGAAGCTAGGGCTTTTATTTGCTGATTTTTAGAGTCCCCATTTTCCTGGCCAGCAATTTCCTGAATTGATTTTACAATTTTGGGAAATCTGTTTTGCAAAATTGCGACTAGTCTGTCACCAGATTCCCAAATAGCATCTCCTGTGTGGTGACCGATTTTTTCAAAAGCTTTAACTGCGGTTAAAGCCGCTATTACGGGTGCAGTAAAATTTGACGGATCCATCATTTTGAGAAACCTTGGCTTGACGCTGTATCAATCGTAAAATATAAAAATGCATTACGCTATTATTTATTATAGCATTATAGGAAAAAATTTTTTCCTTTGCACCAACTGAATCTTCAATTTTTCTTTTTTCCACTACAACATATAACCAAATTGACCAGTTTTGTCCACCTCATCCCCCATCAAAAAATCCCCCCACCAAACTGGCGGGGGGGTTGTTGGTTGCTAGGTACTAGCTAGGCAAGACAGTTTTGGGAGATCCCCCTAACCAAACTTGCTAGCCGTACTGGCGATGAGGAAGGCGGCATAGGTGAGAATGTATCCCACCGTAAAGTGTGCCAGACCTACC